>JABXHO010000099.1 GCA_013373595.1 Flavobacteriales bacterium
AAAAATGAAAATCCACTTCAAGGGGCATTTATCATTGAGGAATTAACGGATCTTGTTGAAAGTGCTGTATTGATGGAATTTGACCGCATTACCGAAAGAGGAGGTGTGCTTGGAGCAATGGAAACGATGTACCAACGTTCGAAGATTCAGGAAGAATCCTTGTACTATGAAACATTGAAACATACAGGCGAATTCCCAATCATTGGAGTGAATACTTTCTTGAGTTCTAAAGGTTCGCCTACTATTCTTCCGAAAGAAGTAATCCGTGCAACAGAAGAGGAGAAACAATATCAAATCGAGATGTTGAACGCGCTTCAAACAGGAAACGAAGAACAAACAAAGACGGGAATCGAAGCAGTGCAGGAAGCGGCTATCAACAATCAAAATATGTTTGAGCAATTGATGGAAACGTGTAAATATGCATCGCTTGGACAAATTACTGATGCGTTGTTCGAGGTAGGAGGACAATATAGAAGAAACATGTAATTGCAGAAGCACATGCGAGCTCTCTTGATTATGTGCGTAACAGCACTGGTTGTGTTGGGATGTGCTCATCCCGATTCGTACAGCGATTCCAATGATATGCATCACAAAGACGGAGTAATTGCAACGGTAACAACGGCATACCAGTCGGAAGGATGTGACGTACTTCTAGAAGTTGAAGTGGAGGGCGAAATACAATTGTTACTTCCTATTGAATTAGAGGAGAAGTTCAAAAAACAGGGGACAAAACTGAAGATCACCTTTCACCCTTCTCGAATCATGCATTCGGATTGTCATAAGGGAATTCCTATTGCGATTGATAATATCAAATTGATCGAATAGAATAAATCATTGGTCGAATTTTTAGGAAGTTGTACACAAAAAAGTTACTCCCTCAATAAAAAGTCGTGACTAGAAATTGTTGACTTGTTTTCTGGTTTTATAATCTTGATAGCTAATATGTTATAGTTCTTAGATGTTATGCGTCTAGATGTTTAAAATGTCCTTCTTTTTATCCATGTAAGTTGAAATATTAACAGTAAATCGGGTAAGTAAGATGCAAATGAGCACATTTTGTCTTGTGATAATTGTTTGAAATTACATATTTTAGCAATCTAGAACTGTTAAAACTATTACTTATGAAAAAGCTGAGCATTACGCTGGCTTTGTTGCTCGTGGGGACATTTTCCTTTGGGCAACAAAAGAATGACGTCGTTCACTCGACGCTCGTCCCAGTAACCTACAATGGCTTAACGGGTCGTCTCGACCAATTTGTAGAAGCCCACGGGACAGTTAACGAAATCACCAAAACAGAAAAAATTGGCTACCATCCAAAAAATGATTGGATTGGAAATCAATTTACCAATGGGAATGCTCTCCCAAATGGTGATGATCCCGTATGGCAACAAGAGTATGTACCACCCGCACCGCCCACAAAAGCACTCGGTGTTGGATGGAATGGAATGGGATACACAGGTGTGAATCCAGCCGACCCGAGTTGTGATGTTGGTCCGAACCACGTCGTTCAAATGATCAATGGGTCGTCAGGGGCATACATTCAGGTGTATTCTAAAACAGGTACGCCAATTGGTTCCCAAGTGTATTTCGACAATTTCATGTCGATGCCTGGAGGAGCCGGAGATCCAATTGTGCTGTACGATGAGCGTGCAGATCGTTGGTTCTTAAGCGAGTTCTCCCAGTCGGGAAACAACTTGCACATTGCGATCTCTACAACTGGAGACCCAGGTGGAACTTATCATACGTACATTTTTAACTCTCCAGGAGGATTCCCAGATTATCCAAAATATTCGATTTGGGAAAATGAGTACGTAATGACGGCGAACGTGAATACACCAGACATTTTTGCATTTAATCGCGCAGATATGTTAGCAGGAGTAGCAACAACGGCTCAAATGTTTTCACAATCAAACTTCGGAACAATTGGATTTCAGGCATCTACCCCTGTGAGTCTGAACGGAACCGCTACGCCTCCTGCAGGACAACCTGCATTGCTTATGAGAATGAGAGATGATGCATGGAGTGGTTCAGCATCTGATGCACTTGAAATGTGGGAGTTAGACATCGACTGGACAACGCCTGGAAACAGTACACTTTCGCAAGTTCAAACTTTACCAACAGCACCGCACGATTCTGAATTATGTGGATATACGTCATTTCAATGTTTCCCTCAACCGGGGACAAGTGTTACACTAGATCCACTTCGTGAATTGTTGATGAACAGAATTCACTACCGTAATTTTGGAACACACGAATCAATCGTTTGTTGTCACGTAACAGATGTCGACAATACAGATCGAGGAGGGGTTCGCTGGTATGAGTTGAGAAGAACGGGCGGAACGTCAGGATCTTGGACAATTTACCAACAAGGAACCTACTCGCCAGACGCAACGAACAGATGGATGCCTTCAATTAGTATTTCAGCAAGTGGAAACATCGGTATTGCCTACAGTGCAGCGAGCGGAAGCGTTTTCCCATCTTTGAGATATACAGGACGTAAAGAATGTGATCCTTTGGGAGTAATGACTGAGCCTGAAACGGTACTCGTTGCAGGAAGTGCTTCAAATGCCTCAAACCGATGGGGAGATTACTTCCAGTTGAACTGTGATCCGTCAGACGGAGAAACGTTCTGGCATACAGGATGTTTTAATACGTCTTCACAATGGTCAACGCGCGTGTCTTCTTTCGACATCGCAACGTGTTCGCCACAAGTGAGCTTCGTTTCAAGTACGTATTCTGAAGATGAAGCGAATGGTGTTACAACAAATCCATCTAGTGCGTGCTTACCTTATGTTGACGTAATTGTTCCAATTTCAATTGGTTCTGCTCCGTCGCAAAACGCAAACATTGTTGTTTCTGCAACAGGAGGAACAGCAACACAGGGAGCCGATTTCGATTTATTGAACGGAACAACGACACTAAATACATCAAACCTTTCTTCGGATGTAACCATTCGAATTTACAACGATGCATTAGTAGAAGGAACGGAAACAATCGTTTTGACGTATACATTGAACGCGAATGGAGGGAATGCCGTGGCAGGAGCCTTGAACCAAAGTGTTACCATTACGATTAACGACGACGACTTCGCACCATCAGGATCAACAATTACGACAACTGTGTTGAGCGAAGGTTTTGAATCTGGTTTTGGTGGCTTTTCAACCGTAAACAACGGAACAGGAACTGCATGGCAAGTTGGAAATAATGCAGCGGCTTCGTCTGGTGCGTATGCTATTCCAACATCAAATGCAACGAATTTCGCGTGGGTCAATGATGATGCCTGTAACTGTGATCAAAATGATGTGGATTTGATTTTCCCTTCAGTTGATTTGACGAACTATTCTTCTGCAGCACTCACATTTGATACCTACTTCGAAGACAATACCTATCAAGGAAATAATGAAAATGCAGATGTGTACGTTTCAGTAAACGGTGCACCAGATGCGTTGGTAGGAGCGCTTGTTGCTTCAGCAATTGATGGAGCTTGGGTTACTCAAAACTTCGACCTTACACCATATGTTGGAAACGCCAATGTTGTTTTCAAAGTGAAGTATAGTGATGCAACAGGATGGCTATACGGTTGTACTGTTGATGACGTGTTGATTACAGGAACAGGATCAATTGGAATTCAAACAGCGATCAATACGGGAGCTGGAATGAGTGCGGATTTAGGTCCAAACGAAACAGTACACTTTTACGATCCAACTTCAGGAGATGTTATGTTGTCGGTAAACAATACATCTTCTTTTGATTACGGATGTGTGACAGTTGAAGTTGACCGCCCAGGAACAACACCATCAGCGGTTCAGTTCAATACTACAAACACAAGTGATTTCTTACACTCAAAAACATTTACAATTGTTCCAGAAAATAGCAATCCAACAGGAAGTTACGACGTAACCTTGTATTACGAGGAAGCGGAAGTAGCAGCATGGGAAACAGCTACAGGAAATAGTAGAAACAATGCTGAAATTGTAAAAGTAGATGGGCCGAACCAAATCAGCGATGTTACTCCAGCAACAGCAGGATCATATACAATTAGTAGTGCAGCAGCAACCGTGGGAGCATTCGGAACGGACGTTACTTTCACCGCACCATTTGCAACAGGTTTCTCTGGATTCGGAGTAGGTGTTTACAACGCTTCTCCAGGATCGGCACCAGTTGCTAGCTTTAGTGCTGCAACGACAACAATTTGTGAGAATCAAGCAGTAACATTCACCGATTTATCTACGAATACGCCTACTTCATGGAGTTGGGACTTCGGTGATGGAAACACATCAACAACGCAAAATCCAACTCATACGTATACAACGGCAGGAACATATACGGTGTCACTTACAGCATCAAATGCGAGTGGTTCGGACGTTGCAACAACAACGAATTACATTACCGTAAATGCAACTCCTACGGTTACAGCTACGGGTGGAGCAACCATCTGTGAAGGTCAATCAGTGACGCTTACTGCATCGGGTGCAACAAGCTACGCTTGGGATAACGGAGCAGGATCAAACGCCACGGCAACAGTTTCACCAGCAGCCACAACTACGTACACGGTAACAGGAACAACAAACGGATGTTCAGCTACGGATCAAGTAACGGTAGCAGTGAATCCAGTGCCAACAGTAACCGCTACGGGTGGAGCAACCATCTGTGAGGGGCAATCAGTGACGCTTTCAGCATCGGGAGCAACAAGCTATGCTTGGGACAACGGAGCAGGATCAAACGCCACAGCAACGGTTTCTCCAACAGCGACAACGACATACACCGTAACAGGAACAACAAATGGATGTTCAGCGACAGATCAAGTAACAGTAGCCGTGAATCCAACTCCAGTAATCGCAGCAGGTGTTGTAAACAATCCATCTACATGTGGAACAACAACGGGATCAATAGAAGTAACTGGAACAGGAACGGGGAACGTTACGTGGACAGGATCAGCTTCTGGATTTGCTAACGGAGTTACGTTGCCATATACCATTACTGGATTAGCGGCAGGGACATATACCGTTTCTTATGTAAGTGGAAATGGATGTACATCCAATAATTTCACGGAGTCGTTGAGTGATCCTTCAGCTCCAGCAACACCGGTTATCACGACAAGTGGATCAACAACTATTTGTGACGGTCAATCAGTAACGCTTACATCTTCGTATGCAACTGGAAACACATGGTCAGATAACTCGACAGCTTCAACACTTGTGGTAACAACTTCAGGAACGTACGGAGTAGTGTACACGGATGGAACGGGATGTTCAGCTACATCAGCACCAATTACCATTACTGTAAATCCAAATCCTGCGGTTACGGCAACAGGAGGAGCGACGATTTGTGAAGGACAAACAGTGACGCTTTCTGCATCTGGAGCATCGAGTTACGCGTGGGACAATGGAGCAGGAGCGAATGCTACGGCAGTAGTTTCACCAACGGCTACAACGACGTATACCGTAACAGGAACAACAAACGGATGTTCAGCTACGGATCAAGTAACGGTAACGGTGAATCCATTACCAATCGTTACAGCAACTGGTACTACAGCTATCTGTGAGGGTGGAACAGCAACCATTTCTGCATCTGGAGCAACAAGCTACGCTTGGGATAACGGAGCAGGATCGAATGCATCCGCAACAGTTTCACCAACGTCAACAACGACGTACACAGTTACAGGAACAACGAACGGATGTTCGGCTACTGATCAAGTAACAGTAACGGTGAATACCGCAACAAGTTCAACGCAAGATGTTGAGATTTGTGAAGGATCGACGTATACAGTGCTCGGAAATACTTACTCCGTAACGGGAACGTACACAGATGTTACGACGAACGCTAACGGTTGTGACAGTACAATTACCACTAACTTAACGGTAAATCCATTGCCAACAGTTACGGTTGAACCATCCACGATTGATACACTTTGTACTACAGATGGTCCAATTACTTTGGTAGGAACTCCAGGTGGAGGATCTTTCAGTGGTATTGGCGTTTCAGGATCAGTATTTGATCCAGCATTGGCAGGAGTAGGTACACATACGATCACATACCTGTACACAGATGCGAATGGTTGTAACGGATCTACTACTGTGACGGCAATCGTTGAGGAGTGTACCAACAGCCTAAGCGAAGTTGGCTTGGTAGGAGTGTCTTTATTCCCGAACCCGAACGAAGGAATCTTCATGATTTCAGGGTTGGAAGTGGGAACAGCATACGAAATCTATGATGCTCGAGGAAGAGTTGTTTCGAAAGGAATAACAGAATCTAAGGATCAAGAAGTTCAACTCCTAGATGTGGAGACAGGTATTTATTACCTCTACGCAACTCAAAAAGGAGAAAAAGGAAGCTTGAAATTCCTCATTACGAAGTAATGGACTAGGAATTAGCATTCTTATATAGGGTAAACCGAGGTCAAAAATGGCCTCGGTTTTTTTATTTCGACATACCGAAAACGAATGCACTTTTGACTAATTTTAAATCATGAAGAATCTAGTCCTCGTTTTGATGTGGGTTTTACTCGTAAATCAAGCATCTGCGCAATGCCCAATTATTCCATCTCCTTCGTTCTATTCCCCCGGAATGAAGTATCGAATAGAATCAGCATTAGTGTTGGATTCAACAGAGTTAGATGTGAATAATTGGAATTATTTCAAATCATGCTTGAAGAATCTGTTCGATATAGACTTGAAACATACGGAAGCGAATCCCTTGTTTCATTTCGGGGCATCACCCAACCTTTCCCAACCGCCCAATATAGCTGATGAAGGGTATATCATTGATTTGACCCTGATGGGAAATAGTATCGACGCAGGATCTCGTTCTGGACAATTCTACGCCATTAATTCTTTACTTCAATTGATTTCTCACGATGAAAACGGTTGGTACATTCAAGGTGCTACGGTGAGAGATGAACCAGCTTTTAAGTGGAGAGGATTGCATCTCGATGTAAGTCGTCATTTCTTTTCGGTGGATGAGGTAAAGCGTTACATCGATCTAATGGCGTTGTACAAATTCAATACGTTTCATTGGCACTTAACCGACGATCAAGGCTGGCGCATTGAAATCAAGCAATATCCCAAATTAACGGAGGTTGGAGCGTACCGCGATAGTACGATGTTGGGACATTATTCGGATCAACCACGCATTTTTGACAAGAACGCTTACGGAGGATTTTATACGCAAGATGAAATTCGAGAAGTGGTGAAATATGCTCAAGAGCGCCATATTACGGTTGTTCCTGAAATAGAATTGCCAGGGCACAGTCGAGCGGCTTTGGCGGCATATCCCGAATTATCGTGCACAGGATTGCAGCAAGGCGTTCCTGGAACATGGGGTATTTTCGATGATATCTACTGTTCGAAACAAGAAACGATTGATTTCATGAAAAATGTATTGTCGGAGGTAATCGAATTGTTTCCATCAGAATACATTCACATCGGTGGGGATGAAGCTCCGAAAGTTCGTTGGGAAGCATGTCCAAATTGTAAAAAGGTCATGGACGAAAATGAATTGGCTAATACACACGAATTACAGAGCTATTTCATCAAGCAAATGGATGAATTTCTCACATCGAAAGGGAAGAAGTTAATCGGTTGGGATGAAATTTTAGAAGGTGGACTCTCTCCGAATGCAGCGGTGATGTCGTGGCGAGGAATGCAAGGCGGCATCGAAGCGGCTCAGCAAAAACACGAGGTGGTGATGACGCCAACAACGTATTGCTATTTCGATTATTACCAGAGCAGTCATCCGTCCGAACCTTTGGCAATTGGAGGATATCTTCCTTTGGAAAAAGTGTACAAGTTCAACCCCGTTCCGAATGGATTATCAGCGGATGAGGCGAAGTATATTTTGGGAGGACAAGCCAATTTATGGGCGGAATACATCACTTCGTTGGAGCAATTGGAATATATGACGTATCCAAGAGCGTTGGCTTTGGCGCAATCCGTTTGGTGTCACGAGAAACCTAGTTTCGAAGCATTTCTATCGGATTACTTGGCGTATCAAGAGGATTTTCTTGAGCGAAATGACGTGAATTATGCACGATCCATTCATCAACCTCAATTGGAAATTTCAAGAAAGAAGAACGGAATCAATGTGCATTTCAAAGGAATGGGCGACGATTATCATTTTACCGTTTCAACGAAAGAAATTGGTGGCTATTCCATGAGTGGAGGGCAAGCAATGGGCGTGAATGACACACTTTTCTTTGAGAAAGCTCCGTGGGGAACCGATCCAAAAATTATCCAAACCTCCGTCTTGGATGAGGCGGGAAGAAGTTCACTTGTAAATCGGTTTGTTCTGCATTCGAATTTGGGGGCAGAAATTGAAATGGTGACGCAGCCGCATCCAAAGTACAATCACAACGGAAGTTTAAATTTAGTTGATGGTATAATTGGAACTCTACCATGGAAAGGAAGTCAATGGCTTGGTTTTGATACGTCCTACGTGGAGTTCATTGTTGATTTGGGAGAGGAAAAAGATATCAGTTCTGTCGAGTTAGGATTTCTCGATCAGAATGGTTCCTGGATTTATTTGCCCGAGCAGATTACTGTTCAAGTCTCCAAGAATTCCAAATGGTGCTTGAAGAAAAAATTTACAACTAAAGTAGAATCAACAGATCCAACGTTGCTTTTGAACACGTCAGGACGATACGTTCGCGTGAGAATTGAAGCGATGGAACAAATTCCCATCGGACAAGAGGGAGGAGGCAACATGCCTTGGACATTTATAGACGAAATTCAAATTAGATAAGATGAAATTAGAACTATGCGCTGCATCCATTGAAGCCATTGACTTGGCGGAGGAAATGAAATTTGACCGCATTGAATTGTGTCAAAACCTAGAGCAAGGAGGGATGACACCTTCACCGGGCTTTATCCAATATGCACTTTCCAAAGGCTTAGAAACGCACGTGCTCATTCGCCCTCGTTCTGGAGGATTTCGATATACTCAAGAAGAAATCGATATCATCTTACACGATGTGGATATGTGTAAATCTATGGGCGTGAAAGGCGTTGTGGTGGGTGTGTTGAATGAAAGTGATCTCATTTGTCGACCTGCTTTGGATCAAATTGTAGCGCAAGCAGGAAATCTTGATGTTACCTTTCACCGTGCGTTTGATGATACTTATGAATTTGATAAATCATTGGATGTTTTGATTGATGCAGGTGTGAAACGCGTTCTATCGGCGGGACTTGCACGAAATGTCGATTTGGGATTGCCTGTTCTGAAGCGAATGAGTGAATATGCGAACGGTCGGATTGAGATCATGACTGGAGGAGGAGTAAATGTGGGGAATATCTCCAAATTGAAGAATGATGTCCAACCTGCTGCCATTCATTTCTCTGGAACCAACAAAACCTTGATCGACGAAGGTTCGATGTTCGAAGAAACCATCTTGAAGCCTAATCGGAATAAGATTGTTCGCTTACTTGAAACGGCCCGTGCTTAGTCGTTTAGTGGCATCGAATATGCTCTATCCCTTAAGTTGACACCGTCAATTGGTGGTGGAAGATAGTTCATGGTGAAATTGGTCATTCCATCCAGATACGGGGAGTAAAGCGAGGTACGCACGTAGAATTGTGTACTGTCGGGATGTCGCGTTACCAAAACACCCAATTTGGAGCGTTCAAAAGTTAGTTTGGTTTCAGGCGATTCAAAAGTGGTGATTCCATATTTTAATCCAACGAACTTGCCCGGAGTTGAGTTGTTCTTGAGGTATTTTCCGCCTATTTTTTTGACTTGATCAATCCTTGAAGGCACACAAACGTAGAAAAGCGTAGCTGTTTGTCCATCTTTTACGGCAATCACCAATTGCGATGCATTGAGAAGCATGATTTCTTCTTTCATCATGCGTGAATAGCGATCGAATTGAATGTAAATCAATAATGCTATTCCAATGCCGATTCCTGTTCGGAGGATTGCAGGACGTTTACGAAAGAAAAGGAGAAGCAGAAGTACGAGATAAGCAACGATAACGATCCACGGAGCCAGCACAAAGCCATCCGCTAACGCGCCAGGTAGACCTTCAATCCATTCTACGAAAAATAACATGACGGAAATGCTGAATCCAAATGCGATTGCAATAAACTTCGCGATGAAACCTGCCCAGTTCGTTGCGAGAAGGATGAGGCCTAAACTCAGCACAATCCCTGCGAAAATCATCATGCCAATGTTCGTCAGAATGAAATAATTTGGAAATTGATGAAAGTAGTAGAGCGTCAGAGGAAGTGTGAAAAGTTGGGCGGCGATACCAACGGTTGTTCCTTCCCAGAGTTTGCGTAGCCATTTATTGGGAACGTAGATGGTCGCTGCCATCGGTTTTTGAAGGATGAGAATACCTAACATGGCAAGATAGGAAAGTTGAAACCCGATATCGTAAATCAATAGCGGATCTACAAGCAGCATGGCAAAGGCAGAAAAGAAGAGAATATTGACGGAGTCCGTTTGTCGACTTGATAGCCGCCCGATGGAGAGCAAAGTAAACATCAACGTAGCGCGCACCACCGAAGGTGGAAACCCAATCACCATGGCATATGCCCAAATTATGAGCAATGAAATCAGCAAAGCCCTTTTCTTGGTGAAGAACCTCGGAACTCGTCCAAATAAAAAGAGCAAAAGCTCTAGAATGATTCCAACATGTAATCCCGACACAGCCAAGACATGCATGGCTCCTGCCGCACCAAAACTCTGACGAATATCATCATTCAGTAAGGATTTATCGCCGAGAACTAGCGCCGAAGCAATGGCCAATTCTTCATCGTATAGATAATTGGAAAAGATATCTTCGAACTGCTCTTTGATCCACTTTCTCCACCGCTCGTAAAATGGAACGGGCACTTTATTGATGACTTTGTAATCACCGTCTTTGATGTAAATCTGGGAATATATTCCGTTGTTGTTCCAATATGCTTCGGTGTCGAATTCTCCCGGATTGCCAGCGTTTTTGATCGTCCACACTTTTGATCGAATGAGGAGCTTATCGTTGAGTTCCAAGTTTGGGACGTTTACATAACACACCACTTCCTCATTATGCGGACGAATACTATTCTCTTCAACAATTCCAGTAACGGTAAAAATCGATCGTGTCCAGAACTTTCTGGCATCATCTATTTCGGTGATTTCCCCAATGAGTGACCGTGTTACTTCACCGTTTTGGTGCATCGAAAAGGTGGTGCGCTCTGTCCGCATCAAAAGTGACCCCGTTAACAAGACGCCACCTGTTACCGTGACGAAGAAAAGCGGTAATTGCTTCTTTTTTGTGAGCGCCAAGTACACGGAGCAAATCAGCACAAATACACCGGGAATCCAGAGCCAATGATCCCATTGAATAAAATCGTTGAGTAAGAGCCCAAGCATAAAAACGGGCACAAGAAAGGCAAACGGACGTTTGAAAAAATGCATTCAGGAACGCGTGATTTGGTTATGAAAGTGAAGATAGAAAAATGTGGGAGTTTATAAAATAGGAGGGACGGTTATTTGTAGTTATTCGTCAGTTTTTGAACGGGAACAAAACGAAATTTATATATTTAAATGTGAAGCAAACGATATGGGAGTTACAGAATCCATGATTCGTTCTACTAAGGACAACCGCAAACTTCGGGGAGAAATTCGGAGGATGAGTGATCGTGGAGAAGAATATGCTTATGAGCGCTCCAAGCCTTTAAAGTTCAAAAGTACCATGTCGAAAGAAGAGCTCCAACGTCACAAGGCGAAGTGGAAAGCGCGTAAACGTCAAGCCCAAATCAAAATAGGGGTGATGCTGCTGAGCATGGTGGGAATTCTTCTCTTTTTTGGATTCTGGATAGCAAGCTAAGCTTTCTACTACAGCTGATTATCTAAAATAGTCGTTTCATTGTAGCGCGTATCTTCAAAATAGTAGTACTCCTTTTCCTGAGATTTTCCATCTGAAAAATGATTGGTAACCGTTCGTTTGTAAGGAGTTTTGAGTTTGGTTGGGATGTAAAAAGCCAATCCAAATGCAATGATCAAAGGAAGCAAGAACACCAGTGATTCCCAGTCGACGCGAATTTCTCCACGAGAGACAGCTCTAAAAACCGAAATCGCAAGAAGCACTCCTGTAGTAGTATAATGTTCAACGCGACCAACAAGAGCAGTGTAAATCCCTAACACGGGAACAGCTACGCTGAGCACAATAAGAACGGCCAGAAAACCGAGGTTGGGCATTCCGCCTTCTATTATAAGGAGGACAACTGCCAGTAATCGAAACCCGCCCAAAATGGCAAGTGCAGCAATAAATGTGTAGCGCAGTGAAGTGGTCGCTTTCAGTTTTCCACTCGAAGGAATCTTGGAGAGCTCATCGGCTAGAAGCTTGAGATCAACCCCAGGATGTTCACTGATTTCATCAAATGCTTCCTGATGCGATTTATGCTCTTTGACAATCGCTTTGTGCCCAAGTGTTCGAAGTTGCTTTTTGATCATTAGTAGAGTGTGAAAATTACAGGGAATCGCATTCTTACTCTATTATACCGAGTATCTTTTGGAAAGAAATCAAAAGGAGGAATGGAACGAATTACCCTAAGAGCTTCATGATCAAGTTCCAGTGAAACTCCTCGAACCACCATTATATCCGTTATTGTTCCATCGGATTCAATAATACATTGAATATATACACTTCCTTGATCGCCTAATTCCTGACTAATTTCTGGATAAATCATGTTGTTCCGAACGGTTTCTTTTATTGTCGAATTGATCATGTCTAATAGACTATCAGGCATGTTTTGTAGACTATCTGGAGGATTCTGAGGTATTGTATCAGAGAGTTTTTTAATCTCAAATTGAACATCACCTTTACTATCCGTAACACCAGTTTGGATGGTGTCATGAGAAGCATTCAAGAGATTGACTTTTGCATTGGGAAAAGGTGTTGATTTCCATCCTTCGATGACGTGAACGGTAATACTTTTGGCAGTAAGTCCAAAATGTAAAAGAAGGGCAGATATCACTAAAAAAGCTCTCAATCTTGCTTGTTATTTCTCGACTCCAAAATCTCTTCCAAGGCCTGACGTGCTTCTGGAATCAATTCTCCATCTAGCATGCGCTGAATTTCTTCGTCTGTCTTATTCTGATGTTGATGTTTGAACCAATTGACTTTTGTCCATCCTCCTTCAGGTGGAGGCGGAGTCGATTCATCTTTATGACCTAAATTCAATGCTATGTGCGCAATAAGTAAAGCCAAGTTGATGAAGTTCAACTCGAAGGAACCAAAGTAAAGGGAGAAACGTAAAAATGAAACTTCCACGTACTGTGTAAATGCTGCTCCCATCACAATCATAAAGGCATAGACCCAAATCTGACGTTTCAAGAACATACTGGCCCACGTTAGAGCAAATCCAATCAGTCCGAATAAAAACGAACTGTCAGGATTAATCGAACTCATTGAGAAAGATAATGGCGAAAAAGAAGACATGAAAACGCTTGCGAGACTCAGTCCCGAAGCAATCATCAGCGGAATATGCTTAGTGGTAATACTCATATAGGTTCATTAAAAAAGGTAACAATCCGTTCTAAAACATAGGGAGTGCGCAAGATACGAAAATGTCCTGTTCCAGTTACGGATTCGAAGCGAGAGACCTTCCAGTTTTTGTGAACATTCAGCGATTGCTCGATGGGAAGCACTCCGTCGTTTTCATCGTGGAGAATTAAAGCATCGGCAACATTAACCGATTTGACCCAATCGCTCACATTCAATGTGGAAAGATCCATACCGAGCTCACTTTCCAAGCGATCAACCAATTTTTTCTTCACCTTCGGTGAAACACCAACGCTTTCGGCAATAAAGTCAATGCGCTGCGAAAATTTATCTGGACTGGTGAGCATTAAGAATTTATCAATCTTCAATTCCTGATTCGCCGACAGGACATAGCTTGTGGCAACGCTTCCGAATGAGTGCGTAATCAAATTTTTGACCTCATATTTTCGAATCAAAACACCAACGAGCTCCACGAACTCAAATAAACTGGTAGATCCTTTGCTGCTCATGCCATGAGAGGGACCGTCGAAAGAATAGATACGGTAGTCGGCAGCAATGAGTTCTTCGATAATATCAGAAAAGTTCCCTGCCTGACCTTCCCATCCATGAATGAGCAAGATGGTTTCTTTGCTTCCGCTTGTGTTCCAGGCATAGGTTCGAATCCTGAATCCTTCATAATCCAAATCCTCTTGTTGTGCTTTTTCCAAGGTAGTCAACTCGTGTTCGCGCAGCTTGTGAATTTGTGGGTGGGTCAATTGTTCGTAGGCTTTTCGCGCAAAGAACGAAGGAAAGAGGGTAGAGGTGATACGGATGAACTTCTTTTTCATTCCCACAAAGTTAGGAATCGACGGTAAGAAGTCAAGGAGATAAGTGCAGACAAATTGAATGAATCAGTTCGTTTCAACAAGCTTCAGCTTATTACTCTCAAAGAGATCTGAAGGTGCAATGACCTTTTCTTCGTAGGGAATGGCTGAGCCATAGCGCTCGGACATAATTGTTTGTACTTGCGGACTTGTCAAATCAAAGTCTTTGAGTTGACGCAATTCACCGATCTGGATTCCTGCTCCTTCATCGTATACTTTCCAAACTAACTCTGAACAATAAATTTCGTCGTCGGACCAATTGAAATAGATATCGTAGTTTTTACCTAAATCGGTAGCCGCAATTTCTTTCATCTTTTGCAGAGTAGCAGCCGTTAATGACTCGTCATTTTTAAGTCGTTTTACTACGTAATGTCCATTTTCTCCGCGAGCAATCCACTCTGAAAGTCCCGTTTTCTTCACAGGTTGAACCGCTTCGTACACCATCCATTTTCCTTCTTCTTTAAATAGAATTCCAACATGACTATACTCCGAATTTGTGGCCAATTTCACGGCTTCGCATTGACGAGATTGCGTGCTTTGAAAGATGATGTCTCCATTTTTTAAACTGACAGAAGGTAAACTACTTTCGGGGGAATTATTGGAGCAGGAAACTAAAAGAGCCAAAAAGAAAACAGATAGAAATAATTTCATAGAGACAGGACTTTTATCGATCCCTAAAACTACTTCAAAAACTTACAACTGAATCCCAAGAATTGTTATATCATCCACTTGTTCAGTTGTTCCTTGCCATGTTTCGAGTTGAGTGGTTAGATGCTCTCCCAATTCATTCATCGATAAATCTTCAGGATTCTTCAATAGTTTATGCAATTGCACTTTACCGAATTTTTTTCCTTCGCTTCCTCCGAATTGATCGGTTAATCCGTCGGTATACAAGTACACACGATCACCAGGCTGAACATCTATTACGTGATTTTCAAAGGGCATTGGATTTTCATCGTAGCCGACGTGCTGACGATGTCCACGATAAACGGTTAACTCACCATCGCGCACCAAGATGCATTTGCTGTTGGCTCCACAGAAGTACAATTGGCTGTTTTCATCATCCATGGTACAGAAGGAAATGTCCATTCCATCCCGAATGCTTCCTTCCGAAGTGTTTCCAAAGAAATTCGTCAGGCGTTGTCGAACATATTCGAGTGCCTCAGCGGGTGAATGAACGTCGTGTCGGTTGAATGATTCGCGCACCAATACGTTGCACATCAGGCTCAAAACAGCGCCCGGAACACCGTGTCCTGTGCAATCACCAACAATAAATGCTGGAACTTCGAAGCCATCCATCGTTTTGATATTCTCTACGATGTAGAAATCGCCACTTACGACATCTTTCGGTTTGAAAATCACAAAAGAATCAGGGAATACGGCATTGATGTCCATTTTTGATGGAAGAACCGCGTCCTGAATGCGTTTTGCGTAGAGAATACTGGCACCAATTTCAAGATTTTGTAAACGAATGGTTTCATTGGCTTCGCGGATATCAGTAATATCTCGACAGATTCCGGAATTGGCTACAATTGCTCCGTTTTCATCGCGGATCGCAAAGGACTTTTCGTTGATCCATCGCGTTTCGCCATTCACAATAATGCGGAAGTTGATATCGTACGAATCGCCATGATCAACATTGTAGTTCGCTTCTTTCAGCTTTTTGATGTCATCTGGGTGACCGAATTCTTCAGTGTGACTTCTCCCTTCGTAGAAAAACTGATCGCTCGCTCCAAGAATGTCTTTACAGTTCCGACTAATGTACTCGTATTTCTTCTCCGCAATGTTGTAGAGGTAGAATACATCATTGATCGTTTCGGTAATTTGACGTAGGGTATTCTCTTTCTGTGCCAGTTGGATTTCGGCCTCATTTTGCAAAGTAACATCCCGTAAAAACGATTGAATGTAAACAATGTTTTGGTGCTGATCATACTTTACAGAAAAGTTACCTTCTACAACGATACGCTCACCGTCTTTGGATACGAGTGAATACAGCAAGCGATCCGTTTCGGTTTGTTGCTTTGCTAGAATTCCGCTAAAAATATCGTGACAATGTTGTTTGCTTTCCTCGTGCAATAGGTCAAAAACATTCAGCCCTTCGAGTTCCTTTTTCGTGTATTTCATCGTACGCTTCCAAGCACGATTCACGAAGAGAAATTTTCCATCCTTGTCGATAATTTGTACGAGATCTGTCGTGTTATCAATGAGTTCGCGGTACTTCTTTTCACTCTTGAGTAATTTCAATTCGGCGCGCTTTCGTTCATCAATAATTCGAAGAATACCATAATACCCTTCAATTCGCTGATTATCCTCTTCGCTGAATTGTGTATTTACTTGCTGTCCAACCCAAACAACTTCATTCTTTTTAGTATGTATTCGAAATTCTAAATAAGAAGATTGAATAAGGTTTTGAAAGAGTTCAGCGTAGTGTTTTTGGACCATTTCGAGATCATCTTTGTGGATAAACTCGTGAAAGGAACGACCAATAGCTTCGTTGATCGAATATCCTAAAATCGATTCAACAGGTTGGTTAACGTACGTGAAAACACCATTTAGATCGGTGGTGTAGAGAATGGCAGAAACATTGTCGATGAGTTTATTGTATTCATCGCGCAGAGCCGTTTCTTGCGTGATGTCTTTGGAGATTCCCATCGTACCAATCAGTTTTCCAGCTTCGTTTCGAATTTGATTGGCAGAAAGCCGTGTTATGATAACCGCCCCCGATTTCTTTTTATTGAATATTTCGCCTTGGAATTTTTCTGATTTCCCCAAGTTATACTTCACCTTAAAAGCTTCCTCTGGCGACGCGAACAGCATGTTAATGTCTTTCCCTTTCAACTCGTCTAATGAATACTCGAGCATTTCTTCAGCTGCTTTATTCATGTTGGTGACGCGCGCTTTTGTATCCGTGGTGATAATGGCGTCGAGTGAATGCTCAAAAATCCTCAAATAATCTTCATTCGAACTTCCATCGATTTGCTCTTCTGAAGTGGACCGTTTTTTATTTCGAATGATCAAAACAATAATGCCAATGATTACGACAATAATCAGAAAAACAAGGGTATAGTTCGTGATCTGAAGCTGACGGAATGCATCCGAATCAGTTTTTTCAGAGGTGTTCAAAGCCTTCAGCGAATAAGGAAACGCTGCAAAGGCTATCGCTATAAGATAAACCAGTTTTGCCTTCATTAAGTAAGTAAAGTCCAGCCTCTTACTTTCTATTTAGTTCTGGTAAAATCCGATAACCTGCAGGATAGAGCCTGTTAGCGCATTGCACGAGGAGTAATAAGCTAGTGTCGGAAAATTAATCAATTATTCCGAATTCTGATTGGATGATCGACACTTTATGATTCTAAACCGTTCTAGTTTTTTACGTTAGCGGTGAATGGATATTTATGGCCTTTTACGTGTGGAATGCGAATGATTTGGGTGATACACCTTTACGGCATTTTTAAACACAGCGTCTTTGTCCAAGGTCATTGTTTTTCGCTGATGATTTAAGTACATATCCATTTGATCTGTGAAATGTTCACTTTCCGGACGGCTTGACTCGCCAAATGGCAAAACGGTTTCAATCTCAACGGCACCTTCACTATATCGCACAAGCATGATGTATGAATCTCCAGAAATGGCTTTGGCCCGACCGTTATCTGCGGGTACTGTATTCGTTGCGGCAATCATATCGAGTAGACCCGAAATTGGTTTTTTAATGTCGCCTCGAGCATGAAATTGGTAATCGCCAAGTGTAATGTGAATTGTTTTGAAATGTTTCAAAAGGTATTTCTGAGTAGCTTCAATTTCTTCAATAATTAGCGATTCAGGCAATGTCTTGGCGTGATACAATCCTTCTTTTTTAGTGCGTTTCATCAGTTTTCTGAACAAAATGCTCCATTGTCCGGCAGCTGTATTGCCTATTTCTGATTTTCGATCCCAGCTTTGAATGATTTGAATCAATTCTTTGAGTTCGGGGTATTTGTTGGCATCAATATCAAAAACTTCATTCAGTTGGAAGGGGCAGCGCAATGAATCGGGGTATTGCTGGTCGTATTTGATGCGCATAAATTCCTCGTAGTTCATCGTGGGGTATTGCTCAATCAGTTCCATGAAGCGAACGCTTCGGTTGTTTTCTTCTTCTCGGAACCCCAATGTTGGGTCGTAGTCGGCTTCGTTCAAATTATCTTCAGAATGAGCCGCATTGAAAGGCGTGTTATTGGTGTTGAATAAGTAGCCGTGCGAAGGGTTGAGGAGTTGAGGAAGGTCTTCCATCGGGTGATACCCCGAAGTGATTGCTTCTGATGTATTTCCAGGAAGAATATCTTCCCATTCAAAATCACCCTTTCGAATCGGAATGCGTCCTCCACTCATGAAGAAAATATTGTCTTCGCGATCGGCATAGCCTACATTAAAACGAGGCAAACCACAAATGCGCAATGCATCTTTGAATTCTTCCAGGTTGGATGCTTTGTTCATGTGATACCATTGATCAATTGAGGAGATGTTTTCCAGTGCATTCGAGTGAAAAGCAAAGTATCCAGATTCATTTTTGAAAACGGGACCATGTTCACTCCAGTAAAGTTTTTTCTTCACGGTAATTTTCATTCCCAGAAAAAGTTTCACTTTCAATTTCGCTTTTGATGTTTCCAGTTCCTTCCATTCACCATCAAACTTGTAGACGTTTTTCTTTTTCGGATGCATTTCAAGTTGATAAACATCAATCAAGTCTGGGTAATTGTAGGTATGCGTCCATCCAAGATGTTCATTCGTTCCAATTAAGGGGAAAGGAGAGCCAGGGAATAAAGCGCCCAGCATGTTCCATCCTTCATCGCTCATAATGTGAGCTTCGTACCAAGAAAAAGGTCCGTCGAGTGGTTGGTGCGTGTTTACGTTTAGATACGTTTTGTTGTCTTCGGTTCGTTTTCGTTGAATCATGAATGCATTCGAGCCAATGGTTCTGTCCGACACATTTTCTTTAAATAGCGTATCGTTGTACACGATTTTATTGTCATTCAGGTCTTTCAGTAATTGTCCTGAGTCCGAAAAGAAGTGAATTACCATGTTGTAGCCTGTTAGGTAATCCATCACACTAATTGGAAAACTGTTTTTCACGAGTACTTCCTCTGGATGTGCAGCTGCATAGTCATTAAGCCCTTGCACATATCCTTCAATAACGGCAACCACTTCTTCTGAAAGAAATTGGAATTGACTTTCCGCCGCTTTTCTGCATCCTAGAGCTTGAACGATGTAATCGAAGGTGGCGCCCTCTTTGCCCTTGTGAGACGCCAATTTGTTAATGGATGGGAGGAAAATCTCCTGAATGGTTTGAAAATTATCTTCACTATTTGCCCAAGCTAAACCGTAAGCCGCTTCGGGATCTGTCTTTCCATGGATGTGCGGAACACCCCATTCGTCGCGGGCAATTTGAACATTGTTTGGATCTACTTGGGCATGGCATGTTTGTTGTACAAAAAGAAGTAGAAACAGGTAGAATGTTGATCGAATAGTGGTGGGCATGTTAGCTTGAATTTTGATGTTTGCTCAAGATAGCCGAATGAAAGGAAAACATCAAGAGAATTGAGCGTGTTTCTGAGAATTGTGTACTTTTTAGGTGAAAAGTCGATGAAAACGAAGCGATTGATCCAAAAATTACTAGAAACGATTAAAGTCTAAGGATATGAAATCAATGCAACAATGGTACGCCGAATATGCCGAAAGTCATCAGAACAAATTAAATCAAACCATTCATTATTTATGTGTTCCACTGATTTTTTTCAGCATCATTGGATTGTTTATGAGCATCCCAAATCAGCCGCTCGTAAACCTAACGGGACATGAATCGTTGTTGTTTACCAATTGGGCCATTGTAGGGCTCATCGTTCCGCTCATTTTTTATTCTCGACTTTCCTTTAAAGTGTTTTTACGCATGTTGATTTTCTCAGCCTTGTGTATCGTTGGAAATTACTTTTTGTCGCACCTTGTCAACTTACTGATTGTATCGGTCGCAATTTTCGTCGCTGCATGGGTTGGACAGTTCTACGGTCATCACGTAGAAGGGAAGAAACCATCTTTTCTCAAAGATTTACAGTTTTTGTTGATCGGACCAGCATGGGTATTTGAAAAGCTCTCGCACATCAGTCCAGAGTCGGAAGTGTCTATGGTCGAATACCAGGCAGAGAAGGTGAAGATGGAGTGAGTGTGTAATCGCGTTAGAAGCGATGAAAATCAAGATAATATGAGAAATGTACCGCTTCTTTAATTTAGTGTTGAACAAACTAGAAAAATACTAGAAGACGGCACAGTAGAGAATCGATTTTTCACTTCCCAATTCCCATCTTCCGCTTTCGAACAAAATGACCATGCGACCATTCCAGTTTCCAAAGTTTGCCATCAATTTCGTTGTCATCGTAGAAAACACCGGACACGTAAAGAAAATCGTCTTTAATCACAATCGGTGAGAGGTTGGAACTGCTCACGCCTCCGCTCAAGAACATGTCTTTCTTCTTGAAATCGTTCGAGTACTGGACGAAGCATGTTTCATAAATATACGGTCGATGATGCGGCACAGTAATCGGTTCTTCTCCCTTAATGAAAAGTGAATCATATATGATGAAGCGAAGTAGATAGTCTCCGTTTTCCATGGGCGTGACGGCTTTTCCATGGGACATTCCATCAATCTCCAATCGTTTGATGACCTCTCCCTTGGCGTCAACAAACAGCCACGAAGTATAATCTTTCGTGTACGGAATGTGATAATCATTCATTTCTACTCCAGTTCCACGTCCAGGGATTACCTGAAAAACAATTTGTGGCATGCCTTGAGCAGCAATAAGTTGGGCGTTATTGGTGTGACATAAACCAAAGGTGTAGGTTTGTACGACATCTCGACTCGTGTTTCCAGCGACCAATCGAGTAAGTCGATACGTTTTTTCCTGATAATACCACTCCGATTTCTTTACTTCATGATCTAGAAACCACAGCGTGTTGCCTGTTTGCACAACATCATTGATGGTCGGATTGATTTTTCCTTCAACTAGCACGGCGCGATCTTGTCGGAGGTCAATGCGGCAAATAGCGGAACTACTCGTGCTGAAATATGATTTTTCGCGACCGATAGCGTAAATACTTCCGTCGTCCATTTGATACATCCATTGAGCATAATCAATCGGCAAAGGAATAAGCGATTGGAATCTCCCATTTTCACTAAAAATCAGCAATGAAGTTGAGCGCTGGCTAATTTTTGTGCTATCACCATTACCGTCGATCACTTGATAATCGCTCTTACAGTAGGTGCCCACTGCTATTCGATTGTCTTTCAAGATTAATATCTTGCTTGTGGTTGTGGTGTTCGAATTTCCACCTGTTCCAATGATGTGTATGACGTATGAGAGCGCTCCGTTTGAAGTATGTTTTGTAATGAATTGTCCGTTCCAAGGAACATTCGAATGATGTGTTGGCCCCTCGTCGGTAGCTGATCGAAATTCCATCTCTCCACCTTCTTTCCCGAGGGAGTAAACGTTTCCTTTCCCATCCACTTTTAAGTCAATTGATTGACCACCTCCATTTGAAAGTGCTAACCAATTTGAAGATTGAGCGTACCCAAATGCACCCAACTGCGTTGTAAGGGTGAAAAGTAGAAACGAAAGAATGATTCCTTTGTAAAATTGAAGCATGGAAATATTCAGTATTTTGAAATTCATAAATGGCAAACGTACACTCATTTAAATGAAATCTAACTTTAAAGTTACACTATTAATTGCATTTGTATCAGCATTTTTCGTGGGATTCAATGCAAGTGCACAGGATATCATCCCGATAAAGTCAGGTGACACTTGGTCCTATCAAAACGAATCGACGGGAGAAATTCTGATGGCAGGATTGGAAAAAGCAGAACCATTTCGAAGCGGAGTCGGTTTCGCACGAAAAAATGGTAAATGGGGCGCACTGGATAAATCGATGAGAGAAGTCATCGCATTTGAACATGATCAAATTCAATTAATTCTTCCCAATGTGGTTCGAAGTCTCAAGCAAAATCGATTCACGTTATATTCACTTGCTGGAAAGGAACTACTCTCCAATTTGACGAGTGCAGAAAATGCGGAGATCATTGAGAATGCAATCATTGTTTCTGACGACAATAGAATGTATGGGATGATTTCTTCGGATGAAAAGGTGATTATTCCCTTAAAGTACAGTCGAGCGCCTGAGGTGGTAAACGAAACTGATTTGTTGTTCTACAAATTGAAGGGCAAAAAATACTATCAGGGTGTATTGAATCAACGGGGAGAGGAAATTGTACCCTTCGATTATGTGTTTGTTCAGTATTTACAGAATAGACATTACGTAGCCATTGATCATAAAAAGAGATATCATTTTTATAATTTTTCTGGAGAAAAAATTTACGAAGCGGAAACGAATAGTGTTCAATTTATCGATTCTGCTTACATCATCGAAAGGAGAGAGGGGAGCGTTCTGCTTAACCTGCTCGCAACTGGAAAAAAAGTGACGCATGAGCAAATTGCTCAAAGCAATCGGATGCTATTTGGACTCGACTCCAACAAAACAACGGTCTACTATCCAAATGGAAAATCATTTTCTCAGAAAGGAATGTGGAGGGTTCGAGAAATCCGTGATGATTGGTTTTTGATGCAAGAAGCAACCGGTAATCGAACGAATCACGCCATCTGGAATGAGAAAGGGAAGGTGAAAATTGAAGGAGTATACCCACGAATTCATGCCTGGTCAAAAAAGTGGTTGGTGGTAAGCACCGTTGAACATCCGAGAAAACAAGTACTCATCGATTTGAATAAAAAGAAGGAGGTTGGTGTCTACGATCGGGTAGATTTGCTTACATGCGACAATTTACGCATCACCCAAGATGGAAAAATACAACTGGTAGATGATCGTCTTCAGGAATTGAATGAATCGGATCTGGATAAAAAGGCGGTGTATCTCAACTTGAGCGAAAAAGACCTTCAGGGTGTTCGGAGGGAATACTTCAACCTCACTCAACAGCGTTTCGACGAAGCATTTGAAGGAGAGGATGATTGCGGAGGAAGAGATTTGAAAGAAGTGAAAATAAGCAATCTACGCCTGGTCAAAGATCGGTACGGTAAAGAACCCTTGCCCAATCGCTTGATTGTTGATTATTGGGATCAGGATAAGCGTAGGTTTGCACTGCTCAATTTTGAAGGAAAAGTAATTATCGACGATGGTCGTGGGTTTGGGGGGTATCATTTTAATGGACTGGTAGAATATGTGGTTTACGAAAAATTAGATGTTGGCTCCATTGGCCGACACGGTTTTATGGATGCAGATGGAACAATTGTATTTCCAGCAGAGTACGACAAAATCCAAGAACTTCACGGAGATACGGCAATTGTTGTATTGCACGGCTTATACTCAATGATCCAAATTCGGACAAAAGAAGTCATCATGAGTGGATACGAGGGCATTGGATCGTTCAATAATGGATATTACAGTATTTCTCAAAATGGAAAAAGAGGAATTGCAGATGCGAAAGGAAAAGTGCTGGTGCAGCCCATTTATGATCAGGTTCACTTCGGAACTGAAGGCGATGGTTTGTTCGAAGCAGAAAGAGATAGAAAAAAGTACTACGTTGATCAAAACGGAAATGAAATCCCACGCGAATGAAAATTAATTTACTTCTGATTTTAATGTTGATGGGGCAATGGACAACTGCTCAAACGGTTTTCGATTGGGCAAGTGCTCCGCAAGGTGTCGAAATGGAATACATTCATTTAGAAGCCTTGCCCGATGGTGGTATTTTTGCGGTGTCTGATAACGATCGCTTGAATGAAATGCGTCATCCTTGGTTCTTCGTGGATGGAAAAGGAAAGCACTTCGAGGATCGTCAACTGGCTGGTAATGAAAACACAAACATATTAATGCGTTTCGATCGAGATGGTGCGTTGCTATGGTGGCAGAGTTGGAGAGAAGAAAACATATCCATCGTCGATACGGAAATGGGAAAAGATGGCAAGATCTACATGTTGGTGTATGTGGAATACGATGATTACTTCAACAACTATGACTACGATTACTATGAGGAAGAGGAAACCGATGAAGTAATCATTGAATATGGTGCGGTTCCGAATTATCATCGAGATAAGTACATCAAGACACCTGTTGGCTATGCACTTGTTCGCTTATCACAAGAAGGTTCGGTTGAACAGGTAGTTTCGCTCGAACAATTCAATGACATCGATAGCGAAGTAAACCTAGTTGATTTCGAACTGTACGGAGATGATCAATACGTTGTGGCTGGTGATGTAGACGAAGGAACCTACACAGAAAACATGGATTTACCGTGTAACGGAGTTGGAGGAGATTTCATCATGCTTCTGGACAATGAAGGGAAGAAAGTTTGGTGGGACATCATCGTAAACCGCAAATTTAAATACTGTTCAAGCGATATGGAGGCCAATCATTTGAGTGTGGCAAAGGATGGAACCATTTATTTCGGCGTGAGTTATGTGGAAGGGGCGTGTTTTAGTAATGGAATGCAGAAGGTTGCTCCAGTCAATTATAAGGTGAAACAATACGGAAGTGCACGAGAATCGTACGTGGTTTCTTATTCTCCCAATGGGAAAATGAATTGGATCAAAATGGGAGAAGGGAATTCTCATTTCATTGGACTTACGAAAACGAAAAGTGGAGTTTGTCTAGTGCATCGGTTGTACGAGGATGTGCGTTCTTTCGGAGAGGAAGTGGATACAATTGGTGGCGGCTGGAATATCGTTTTCACGCACATCGATAAAAAAGGAAAGTTGGATTGGAACCTCGTGACTGAAATGAGTGCCCTCGGAAACTTAATTGTGGATGATCAACAGAATATTGTAGCTGCTGGAAGATTAAATAAAGAAGGAACAAATTATCTTAGGTCTGTAAAGCTGGGAGACATTGAACTGGATGAGAAGATTGAATCGGTTGTGGTGAAGATTTCACCAAAAGGAGCTGTGAAGGAGGTGTGGGGAGCAGATTTTGGAACGAAAGGATTTGAATCTCCAATAGTTATACAGAATAATAAAGGGGAATTTTTCCTTGGAACCGAAGTGTGGGTAGGCGGTGGATTAAAATTGAACATTCGCTACAAGGAACTTCCTGAAGTTGTGAAAAGTGGAGGAGCAGCCGTTCTTGGAAAAATTAAGTTTTGATTGATTCAAATTGATAGGTTTATTTTGTTAAATTTTGAATTTCAATGAAAATCCTACTTAGCACGTTTTCTATTTTTTTGACTGTTTTGGCTTATGGCCAGAATTGGGGGGCGATCTTTAATGGAGCTGATTCACTTCCAGATAGTTCAATAGTAAAAACTGATCCAGCATTATATGATATTAAAAAGTTCAGAACAAATGTAGGGAGGTCTTTTGGTATGCCTCATACTATTTCCGATGATGAAACCGTTATTGTTCTATCCCGTTCTGAAGAATATGAAATTAAAAAGTATCAAACACTCTATAATGAGGTTTTCTCAAGACAAGTCTTGGTTTTGAATAAAATGGAGTTTGAAGAAGAAGACTATGATCCCGAGACTTATCGGTTTATTATAGATCCCGATTTATGGGAAAGGAAAACTTTAATAACAAAGGAATACGTTGATGGTAGGTACGTAGAAAGGCATTATGTCGATGTAATGGTTAAAACGACTGACAGACTTTTAGGTACAGTTTACAAGATTCGAATGGGTGACAGACTAAAGTATGAGGATCTTTTAAAAAGCTTTTTTAAGGAATGGGATGAGAAAATTAAAAGGATACAGTGAGAGATATTTTCAGTTTTGTCTATCCATTGCCCACCGAATGAAAATCGAATAATTTAGCATCTAACAAATGCGTAGGCTCAACGTGACGAAGCGCATTGAAAATAGAAGTCGATCGCCCTGGAAACTCTTCGTCCCAATCCTTAATCATTTGTTTCACCCTTTTGCGCATCAAGTTTTCTTGCGATCCGCATAGCGTACAGGGAATAATCGGAAATTGCTTTGCTTCGGAGTAAGTTTCAATCTCAGATTCCTTACAAAAAGCAAGCGGTCGAATCACGACATGACGCTTGTCGTCGGTTTCATATTTAGCGGGCATCGCTTCCAATCGCGAACCATTGAACAAGTTCATGAAAAAGGTTTCAATGATGTCATCTCGGTGATGTC
>JABXHO010000128.1 GCA_013373595.1 Flavobacteriales bacterium
GTGACCGGCACCAACGGCAATAAAGGTTGATTTTTCGGAAATCATCTCTTCAATCATTGGAATCCATCGTTTATTTCGATTCGTTAGCAATAAATCGTTCATTTCCTTGTCCATTTCTGAATCCTCGGCGATAAGTTGATAGAGTCCATCAACATGTTGTTCATCATACAGACTCATCATTTTTTCCAATTCCTCAATAGGCTCGTTGCCAGTTCCACGAACGGTAGACATCACCATTTCCACTTGCTGTTCGTCGGTAAAAGAGTCGAAATAACTCATTTGCTCCGCTACGGTTTCAAATCCTTTTAGTTCCAATTCAGCCTCTTTCGCAATCGCTTCGAGTTCTCGTTCATAGGATTCCTTGTTCGCAAAACTTCCGCCAGGGTTGTTTTTATTCATTTCCGTCAGCAATTGAGAAACAACAAAAGGTTTCATTTTGTTTGCGATCATTTCAAAGGCCTTGGGCGTTAAGTCGGTATTATTTTCTACCCAAACCAAAATGGAATCTTTTTGTTCACCTGAGAAGAGATCAAAGAAGGTTCCTTCCTCCAATTGCGAAAGTTTCATGGCTTCTGCGGGATCTGGAAGTCCGGCAATTTCCATCGTTAAAACCTCAGACTTTCCGACGATTTTTCGCAATTTCTTCGGGAAATAAAAGTGCTCTTTTTCAACCAAGTGAACTGTTCCGAAGAGATACGATTTAGTAGAGACACCGTTTCCTTCAATCTTCCAAAGAATGGCTCTGTCGTCCATTGGGTAGGGACGAACAACCGTGTCTTGTGCCCATGAATTGTGCTCAAAAATGAATAAGAAGAGGAAATGTAAGAGGAATAAAAATTTGTTCATGTATTATTCAATTTGCAGTGATTCTAGCTAAGAATTGGTATTCTTCTTCGTAGAGCTTCTCTACCTTTAGATTCAACTTGTTGGCGGTTTTTTGAAGGGTGTCAAAGTCAATGTACAACCACTCGAACCAGTCAGTTGATTGATCATCGTAGTGCATTTTAAAATTGAAATTCCCATAATATTCGGTATTCAAATCAACCCAAAAACTACCATCTTCGTCCATGTAAAGGTATTTAATGTCGGTTGAGTCGAAGAGGAGCTGTCCATCCTGCCGCATCATTTTGCTTGCTTGAAGCAAAGTACGTTCCAAATTTTCCAGATTCCCAGCAATGCCAATTCCGTTCATCATCATGAGCAGGGTATCATACTGCTCTTCAACAGCGTAGAAGTCTTTCACTTCGGCTTTCAAACCTTGAGATTTCATGAATTCCACTGCGCCTTTACTGATGTCAATTGCTTCAACATCAAATCCCTTTTCTTGGAGGTATAGAGCATGCATTCCTGCTCCTGCACCGATGTCGAGGACTTTTCCTTTGCAGTGATTGAGTGCGATTTGCTCCATCCGAGGCATTTCTTCGTAAGAGCGAAAGAGGTAGGAAGCGGGAATAAAGTCGTCTTCACATAAATCTGATTCGACGGTAATTTGTCGTTCGACGTTATCGGAATTGTAATCCAGTATAATTCGACCCAGTGGGTCTTTTCCGTTGGAGCTCATTAATAATCGTATTGATCTTCGAAATCGTTGAATCCAAATTCGTCTTCATCGTCCTCAAAATCTGTTGTTTCGGTATCAAATTGCAATTCGTCGCTGCTTTTTGATTCTTCTGCAGGAGCATTTCCTACAGAAAGTTTGACAGAAGGACGTTCTGGTGTTGCTTCTTCGTAGCCGATTAGCTCAATTAAGAAGATCCACATACGCATAAAGTCATGCACGAGGATGAATTTCTGATCCTTCGCTTCGATAAAATCTCGAATAATTGAAGTACTCATCACTTGTGGTGTGTCTTGGTCACTTTCTCCGAATGACATGTCGAAAAGGGCAATTTCAGGTCCTTTTACCCATTCGTCGTTTGAAACGTAGAATGACGCCATTTGCTCTTGAGAGAATTGATATGCATCCACCACGGCGCGGTATAGATTCTCAAAATTGTCAGAATCCGCAATTAAAATATCGCGAAAAACTTCTGATTTATCTTGGGAATCGAGAAGTACTCTGAATTTAAGACCTGCCATTGACTGAAATTTATTGCAAAATTACGTTATTCTATTGAGTCCTACGAAGGTTCTTAGGAGTTTGTTTCAAGTCCGAGTTCCTTCGCAATTTTCAACATGTATTGAAATGCTTCTTCGTGATTGTTTTGAATTTCCCCTTCCAAAATCGCTTCCTTAATCTGCTTTTTGATCGTCCCAACCTCTGAACAAGGCTTGATGTTGAAGGTTTTCATGATTTCTTCACCGTTAACTGGTGGTTGGAAGTTTCGTATGCGATCTTTTTCCTCTACATCTCTAAGTTTTTGCAGCACAATTTGAAAGTTCTTTTTGAACTTTTTCACCTTCAATTCATTTTTTGAAGTGATGTCGGCATTGCAAAGAGTCATGAGATCGTCCACATCATCATTCGCTTCGGAAAGTAATCGGCGTACGGCTGAATCCGTCACATGTCCTTTCACCAAAGCGATAGGGCGAAGGTGCAATCGAACTAATTTCTTGACGTATTTCATCTTTGCGTCCAAGGGCAATTTCAATCGCTTGAAAATCTTAGGAACCATGCGTGATCCCATTTCTTCGTGCCCATGAAATGTCCATCCGGCAACAGGGTGAAAACGCTTTGTGGGAGGCTTGGCAATATCGTGCATGATTGCCGCCCAACGTAACCACAAATTATCCGTGTTTTCAGAAATATTGTCCAATACTTCCAAGGTGTGATAAAAATTGTCTTTGTGCGTTTTTCCTTTTCGTTTCTCCACACCATAGAGCGCAACCATTTCGGGAAAGAATTCGTGCAATAATTTCGTAGAGAACAAGAGTTTGAAACCACGTGAAGGTTCTTTGCTGAGGATGATTTTATTCAATTCATCCGTGATGCGTTCTTGAGAGATGATCTCCAAACGGTGCGCATTCTTGGCAATCGACTCCAAACACTTTGACTCAATTTTAAAGTTGAGTTGCGTAGCAAAACGAATCGCGCGCATCATACGAAGTGGGTCGTCACTAAAGGTTGTATCAGGATCGAGAGGTGTTTTGATGATGCCTTTTTCGAGATCGGCTAATCCATCGAATGGATCAATGATATCTCCAAATGAATCGGCATGCAAGCTCAATGCAAGTGCATTTATCGTGAAATCTCGACGATTTTGGTCGTCTTCCAAGCTTCCGTCTTCTACAATCGGCTTACGAGAATCTCGCTGATACGATTCTTTACGAGCACCTACAAACTCCACTTCCAAATCTTTGTACATGAATTGAGCTGTTCCAAAGTTCTTGAAGTAGGATACTTTTTTTACACGTAATTTCTCGGCACATTTTTTTGCGAGATCCATTCCATTTCCGACGACCACAATATCGATGTCTTTCGATGGGCGATCCAAAATCAAGTCACGTACGAATCCTCCGATAACATAGGCTTCGAGCTCGTTTTCGGTAACAACTTGACGGGCTACTTTGAAAACCGGGTGAGTGAGATATTCGCTGTAATTTTTGCGCATAGAGCATGCAAAGATAAACGATTCGATACAATCAAGTGTAAAATGATCCGTCTATACGAGAATTTTGTCCTTATTTTCGTAAAATCAACCGAAACGCTTATTTACAAAACGTGGGAATTATTGCTAACATATCGTATTCCATCGCGAATCGTTACATCGATGGAAAATTTCGTAGAGCCAATATGAAACGTCGATTCCATGACTCGGATCGCTATTATATCGAGTACTGGGACAATGAAACGGAAGGGAAACCTGTCTTTTTGATTGTGCATGGATTGGGAGCAAAAACGAAGTACCAATGGTTTGATCAGCTCAAAGTGATAAAGGACGATTTCCGGATCATTATTCCAAATCTGCTTCACTTCGGTGAAACACGACCAAAGGATGCGAAGCATGGAGTGCAAGATCAGGTCGATATGTTGCAGTTCTTGATGAACGAGCTTGGTGTTTCAACCTACCATTTGATGGGAGCTTCTTACGGTGGACTCATTTCGGGAGAGATTGCCAATAATTATCCTGATCAAGTTGAAGAACTATTCTTGGTGGATGCGGCGATCAAATATGTTTATGAAAGTGATACGGAACGCATAAAAAAACTGTTCAATGTTCCGAGTGTTCCTGAGTTTTTTGTTCCAGATTCTTACCATGGTTTGAAGAAGCTCGTTGCGGCATCATTGGGAAAAAAGGGAATTGTTCCGCCAGCTTTTACGATGCCTAAGTTTCACGAAGAGTTGTACGCGAAGAATTTTGAAGATAAACGACAAATCGTGAAATCTTTAATGAGTATTCGCGAGGAGTACGAGCAGCATGAATACAGTTTCAAGATGCCTGTTCATTTGTTTTGGGGCGAACACGATCAGTTAATTCCTCCCGATCGTGGAAAACGTTTTTGGGAACATTTGGACCAAAAAGCGACGTTGGATATCATCGATGGGGGAGGACACATGCCCAACATGAACAAAGCAAGAGAGTTTAACCGCTTACTGAAAGGATATTTGGGGATATAACCGTGGTTACTTGCGGATGATTTTCACTTCACCTCCCAAACCAATTTTAATAATCTGCGACGCCTTCAAACGTTTTTCTGTCAAGCGATCCTCAACAATGCTGTCGACACCTTCCTTTATTTTGGAATGAATATCAGCAAACTCTGTAGGAGAAGGTTCTCCCGTTAAGTTAGCCGACGTGCTTACCAAAGGCTTGCGGATAGATCGAATCAACTTCAAGCAGACTGGATCAGTCGTGATTCGGATTCCTACAGAGCCGTCGTTTGCCAAAACGGACGGAGCAAGGTCTTTCGCATTGGGATAAATGATTGTAAGCGGCTTGGTGGCAAAATCAGCGAGATCGTAACACACTTCAGGAAACTCTGGAATATAGCGCTCGATCATTGGAAATCCATCGGCGAGTAGGACAAAACTCTTATCGTCGGAACGACCTTTTAGTTCAGTAATACGCTGACACGCTTCATCATTAGTCGCATCACAACCAATTCCCCAAATGGTATCCGTAGGATAAAGTAAGACTCCTCCGTTTCTTAAGATTTCAATTTGTTTCGTTAAATCAATCATCCTTCCTTTAATTTATTTCATTTAGTAATCGGTGGCCGAACTAAAGTGTATTTTATCACCGTTGGCTGAGCGGAGCCGAAGCCAATGGTGTTTTCATTTACTCATCTTTCAACAAGTCAGGTCGACGTTGTTTTGTTCGTTCCAACGATTGCTCGTATCGCCACTCTTCAATCTTTCCAAAATCTCCTGATAGTAAAACCTCTGGAACCTTCATTCCGTTGAATTCAGCAGGGCGTGAATAGACAGGAGGAGCTAACAAATCATCTTGAAAACTATCTGTCAATGCAGATGTTTCATCGTTAAGGACACCGGGTATCAAGCGCACAACACTATCGACCAAAACTGCTGCGCCCAATTCTCCACCAGACAACACGTACGACCCAATCGAAATTTCTTTTGTGATGTAATGCTCGCGAATTCGTTCATCAACTCCTTTGTAGTGTCCGCACAAAATCATCAAGTTTCCTTTTAAGCTGAGGTCATTGCAAATAGACTGCTCCAATACTACACCATCGGGTGTCATGTAGATGATTTCGTCGTAGGTTCGCTCTGCTTTTAACTTTTCAATGAGAATCGAAATGGGTTCAATTAACATCACCATTCCTGCACCACCACCGTATTGGTAATCGTCCACATTCTTCTGCTTGGAAGTTGAGTAGTCACGAATGTTATGAAGGTGGAGTTCCAAGTGCCCTTTTTCCTGAGCTCGTTTCATGATCGAATCTGAAAACGGTCCTTGAAGCAAGTCGGGTAAGATGGTTAAAATATCAATTCTCATAGGGCAAAATTAGCTAATTTAGACGTTCAATAAGTCGACTTTATGAGAATACATCTCCATTTATTTATCCTATCCGTTTGTTTGAGTTTTGTGTCTTCCGCTCAGTTGAGCAAGCCGCCTTTTCCTAATTTAAAGGGAAATGAGACGCCCACCTATGAACAATTGATCATTAAGTATCAGGAATTAGCCAATCAGCACGATGAAATTGAATTGTATTCGATGGGCGAATCGGATTACGGCTTACCGATATATGTGTGTGTGTTAAATGGCGCTCAAGATTCGATTCAAACCTTCGAGAAGGCGCGAAATTCGACAACTTTGTTGATCAACAATGGAATTCATCCTGGAGAGCCCGACGGAATCAATGCGTGTCTCATTTGGATTGAAGATTGGATAAACGCAGGGAAAAACACTAAAAATATGCCTGTAATCGGAATTATTCCGGCCTATAATGTTGGTGGAATGATCAATCGAAGCTCTTCGAGTCGTGCTAATCAAGAAGGTCCAGAGGAGTACGGTTTTCGAGGAAATGCTCAAAATTTAGATTTGAATCGGGATTTCATCAAAATGGATTCGAAAAACATGTTTGCTTTTGCGAAAATTTTCCATGGTCTCGATCCTGATGTTTTCATTGATACGCATGTCTCAAATGGAGCCGATTATCAGTATACGTTGACGTACATCGCCTCAGTAAAAGAACGAATGGCACCGTCAATGGCGAAAATTACACACGATGAGTTTCTTCCTTTCTTAACGAAAAGTTTGGAGAAGAAAGATGTCGATATGATCTCATATGTGAACCTAAAAGAAGATGTTCCCGAGAAAGGTATGTCCATTTTCAATGATTTACCACGCTACGCGATGGGATATGGAGCACTTTTTAACACGATGAGCTTTACCATAGAAACGCATATGCTCAAGGCATTTCAAGATCGAACACAGGCCACACTTGATTTCCTGAAATGTACCATTGTTTGGATGAGCGAGCATTCGAAAAATCTAGAGAAAGCTCGAAAGGATGCATTTTCCTATGATGCAGCAACGTTAAAGTTTCCGTTCAATTACGAGTTAACGGGTAAAGTGGATTCAATTCCCTTCAAAGGTTACGAACACACCTACCCAATCAGTGAAGTCACTGGTTTGAAGCGTTTGAAATATCACCGCGATCGTCCGTTCGAAAAGAACATTCCGTTTTATCAGACCTATGTAGCAAAAGATACGGTTACCATTCCTGATTATTATGTAATTGGTCAGCAATGCACAGATGTAATTGAGCGCTTGAAGGCGAATGGGGTAGAGATGAATGTTCTCAACGGGGATTTCGAAACGTATCAGATTGATCAATTTCGCGTAGTAACGTTTAAAAGCTTAGAAAAACCATATGAAGGACATTTTCTTCATTCGAAGATAAGTGTGGAGAAAGTGCCAATTGTTGAGCAATTCCAACCGATGTTGAAGGCGGGCGATATACTCGTTTCTACCAATCAACCTGCGCGCCGCTTTATTGTCTCCGTTTTGGAACCTGAAATGCCAGATAGCTACTTCGCATGGAACTTTTTTGACTCTTACGTTCAGCAAAAAGAGTATTTCTCGAGCTATGTGTTCGAGGACAAAGCGGTGGAAATATTGGAAAGCGATCCAGAACTCAAGAAGCAATTCGAAAAGAAAAAGGAAGAAGATCAAACGTTCCGAGAAAATGCTTGGGCTCAACTTTATTATATCTACCAACACTCCGAGTTCTACGAACCCACGCATAATCGTCTCCCAGTTTTTACAATGATGGATCTTTAGGATTGTAATAGAGGCTCAGAATTGTGTCGAAATCGTAAGAATAGAAGAGGGCTAAATCGTTATATTAGCAGCAAAATTATCTTATGAGAGCTAAATTACTCGTCCTATTCATGGTCGTTTCTACTTCCATGTCTTTTGCACAGGATACAACATGGGTTCAAACCTTCACCTTTGACTCTATTTCAACGCGTCGCGGTGAGTTCGTGTTTCCGCCCGAATTGAATGACATGCGTTTCGAAAAAGTATTGATGTACTACAAATTGAAATGTAGTCCTTTGACACCGTGGGATCAATTCAATTGTGGTGAATGGGATTATTTGGCGTACACGCGCATTTTTGATCATACCGGACAATTGGATTCTATTCAAGTGGACAGTGTTCAATTTTTGAATAATTATCAATCATCATCAACGTATAACTTTGATTTGTTCACGGGGAACCGAGTAGATACGTATGTTCGTCCAGAACAAATGCGCACAGGAACAACAGCAGGAACATCCTCTTTATTCTCGTCTGCGGCTTCTTCGAATTTACCCTTCGATTTGTCAAACAACGGAGGACGTGTACAGGTGTTGGTGACTGCCGCAGAATTAGCAAATGCAGGAATTGTAGCTGGAGACCTTCAATCGTTGAGCTTATTCGTTCCTACGGGAGGTGTAACTGGAAATGGAGATTTGGATTACCCATCGATTTCTTTGAAAGCTACGACAGATACAGACATCTCTTCTTTCCACACAGCTGGATTCACCGAAGTATACAACTTAACAAGAGGAAGCTTGAGTACAGCTCCAGCATTAGCTGATGGTGAAAACGAGTTGTTATTTTACCAACCATTTAACTGGAATGGAACGGATAACATCGTGATAGAATTCCAATTTGAGCGCTCTGTACCTGCTGTAAATTCTATTTCTTTTCAAAACGAAGCAACGTCTGGAAACATGGCCGTAAATTATTCGGGTAGAAATGGGGTGTTGAATTTTTCAGGAAGCGAGCATGCTCTACTAGAAATGTCTGATATAGAATTGGGAAGTGATCTTACTATTTCTTTTTGGGCAAAAGGTGCTATGAATAGCGGAGAAAAGTCATCGGTTATCGAAGGATATGATACGTTGAATAATCGTGTAATCAATATTCATTTCCCATGGGAAAATGGTCTGTTGTACTGGGACATTGGAGAAGGAAATGGTTACGACCGTATTACGAAATCGGTTTCGGTTGGTGAAATAAACGATGAGTGGCACCACTGGGCATTTGTGAAAAACCAAGTTACAGGGGAACTCAAAGTGTTCAAAGATGGTATTTTATGGAACAGTGGGACAGGTTTTACTCGCGATGTTGGTAACCTACACCGATTGGTAATTGGGGCAAACCGAAATTTGGGAGATAATTGGAAAGGAAAAATCGATGAATTCCAAATTTTTGATGTTCCAGTAGATGATGCTACAATCGCAGCATGGTACAACCAACCTACGACCGCTTCACACCCCAACTGGGCCAACCTAAAAGTTTATTATAATTTCGATGAAAAAGAATGGGCAGAAGATCTTTCAGGAAACGATTATTTGTTGATGCCTTCGACCACAGGCCTATTCGATTTTTCTGAGTATCCAAATGTTGGTATTGAAACAGGAATCGATCGTCCACAAATTGCATTTGGACAAGGAGCAATCGCGGGAACGGCCTCTCCAGTAGAAACGGATTGGCTCGAAGTTAAAGAACCAGAAGTCGTTTTTGAATTTGCTCAAGTAGATCATCACGTTGAAATTGTAGATGCGTTCTTGGCAACGCCAGATGCATCTGAAGATGTGTATGATGCTACAAATACAGTTGTTTCTTCAGTGCCATTTTCAGGAACTGAAACATATTCAAATTCAACAATTACTTACTACGAAGCTCCATTTGAGGTTATTCACGATGTGGAAATTGGTCGTTTCATCACACCTTATGGAATTCAATTCGACCTTGGAACAAATGGTTTCGAGTGGATTTACGATGTGACGGATTACCAAATGTACTTGAAAGATGTCGTTGACTTGGCGGCACACAACACGCAAGAGTTGATCGACCTTCGTTTTGCATTTATTGAAGGGATTCCTCCACGCGACGTACATGCGCGTCAACCGATTTGGAACGAGTGGAGAAGCTACACTTATTCGAGCCTAGATGATGATGTGAACTTGGTTTCAACTCCAGTAACCTTGTCGGATACTTCTAGCATGTTCAAAATCAAAACACGCTTTACTGGACACGGACACAACGGAAGTGTGAATTGCTGCGAATGGGATTCCAAAGATCACATGATTAGCGTGGATGGAGTAGAGCGCTTCAACTGGGAAATCTGGGAGGAAACAGCCTGTGGAGATAATCCAAATATCAGCCAAGGTGGAACGTGGCCGTACGCGCGCGAAGGATGGTGTCCTGGAGATCTTGTGAAAGAATATGATCATGATTTGACACCTTTTGTTACGCCCGGAGCAACAGTAACATTGGACTATGATATTGAAGATGTCCCTGCGAGTGATACAGCTCAAGGAAATGGAAATTACGTAGCTGCACTTGATTTGATCTCGTATTCGGCGCCAAACTTCCAACATGATGCGGCAATTATCGACGTGCTCAACCCAAACAAATGGGAATACTACAGAAAATGGAATCCAAGTTGTCAAAACCCTCGCGTTATTCTTCAAAATACAGGAGAACAAGATTTGACATCGTGTACAATTAAAATTTGGGTGAGTTACGGAACTTCTGTTGAGTACGATTGGACAGGAAACCTTGCTTTCCTGGAGAAAGAAGTAGTTGAAATTCCCGTAAATGATCCAGGGTTCTGGAGCGATTACAACGGTCTGCATACATTTACAGCACAAGTTTGGAACATTCAAGGAGATCCAGGATTGGATGAGTACGCCCAAAATGATGTAAAAACAGTGCCATTTGAAGCACCTGAAAGCATCAATGGACCGTTTTACGTTCGCTTCCAAACAAATAACAAAGCCTTTGAGAACCAATGGCGCTTAGAGGATGAAAGCGGAAATGTCATCTTCGAACGAACGAACTTAACGAACTCTACGTTGTATCAAGATACATTTGATTTGGCTCCAGGATGTTATAGTATTATTCTGGAAGATTCGGACAACGATGGAATCGGATTCTGGTATTCGTCTCAAGTTGAAGGGGAAACGACGGGAACTTTCCGCTTGCGCTTAGTAGGAGGAACATGGATTGAATTTTTCCCAGCTGACTTTGGAAATTTCCACCGATACAATTTTTCAGTAGGTTTTACCGTTGATACAGAAGAACAAGAATTGGATCACGAGATTGTGATTTTCCCGAATCCGAATCGTGGAGCGTTTGACATTGAGTTGAGTGGATACGTCGGAAGTGATGCGGAACTGCAAATTGTTGATTTGATGGGACGCGAAATACTTCGAGAAAAAATGAATGCACAATCGAATTTTGCTAGTTCGAAAGTCGAATTATTAGATACTCCCGCAGGTCATTACCTGGTAAAAATAGTAACAGCCAACGGAGTATACACGGAAGAATTCGTGATTCAATAATAAGTTTTAATCAATTTCACAAGCACCTCGGTCGATTCGATCGGGGTGTTTTTTGTTTATGCAGATTTTAGGAACCAAAATTTCTAACACAATCACACCAATCGTTCAATCGCTTCAATCCTTCACACAAAACACTATCTTTGCACAACGTTTTTGAAACAAATATCATGACATACGACATCGCAATTATTGGAGGAGGAATTGTTGGAGCGGCAACTTTGTATAAAATGCAAACACGCTATCCTGATCTAAAAATCGCTTTAATTGAGAAGGAAGAGCTTCTAGCGGATCATCAAACAGGACACAACTCTGGTGTGATTCACTCAGGTCTTTACTACAAACCAGGATCGCTAAAGGCAAAGAATTGCATTCAAGGTCGTCATGAGTTAGTAGCTTTCGCAAAAGAGCATGGAATTGCGCATGACGTATGCGGAAAAGTGGTCGTTGCAACTGATCCCGAGGAAATCCCGCGAATGGAGAAAATCTTCCAGACAGGACTGGAAAACGGAATCGAAGGAATCAAAATGCTAACTGCAGATGAGGTGAAGGAAATCGAGCCTTTCTGTGAAAGTGTAGGAGGAATTCACGTTCCATGTACTGGAATTATTGATTTTCGTGGAGCCACAGCTAAAATGGTTGAATTGGCGTTGAATCTTCAGAAGGATAGTAAGCTATTCTTAGGTTACGAAGTAACAGATATTGAGAAGAAAAAAGATACTTCAGTGGTGGTTACCACAAAAAATAAAATTGAAGCCAAACACCTAATTTTCTGCGCTGGACTGGAAGCTGATCGCCTGGCAAAGAAGGACGGAGTAAAGCTGAAAGAAAAAGTAGTTGGTTTCCGCGGAGATTACTACGAGTTAACTGAACAAGGGAAACACAAAATCAAAAACTTGATTTACCCAGTTCCAAATCCGGACTTCCCATTCTTAGGTGTACACTTTACACGTATGACCGACGGAGAAATTGAATGTGGACCAAATGCCGTGTTTACGTTTAAACGCGAAGGCTACGGAAAAACGGATTTCTCATGGCGTGATACATGGGATGCATTAACGTACAAAGGAACGTGGAAATTATTCTTTAAGAACATGAAGTTCGGAATCAATGAATACCGAAGAGCTTTCTCGAAAAAATTGTTCTTGAAAACACTTCAACGTATGGTGCCAAGCTTAACAATGGACGACATTAAGCCAGGTCGATCTGGAGTTAGAGCCTTGTTGCTTCGTCAGGATGGTGATACACGCGACGATTTCCGCATCGAATACCACGGAAATGCCATTCACGTGTTAAATGCTCCTTCTCCTGCGGCTACCGCATCATTGGCCATTGGAGGTTACGTGACGGATATCGCTGAGGAGCGATTCGGGTTGAAATCATGAGACAAGTAAAATGAACAGAGCACTCTTAATTACACTAATTACTGTCGGGGTTCTTTTTCTAGGCGGAATAATTGCTTTAACTTATATTGGATCAAAAACTCCTGAAACGTTCATTTATAAAAAAGATGAGATCCCAGCTGCTTACAGGGCACAAATGAGGGAGTTAAATCTGATCTCTGAAAATGAAGAGTTGCTTTATTTTTATTCAGATGGATTACTTGATTTAACAGATGGTATGTACGCGCTGACTGATCAACATTTAATTCTATACAGCATACAGTGGTCAGAGCCAGAAACAATTATTGCTTTTGAAGATATTAGTTCTCTCGGGATCAATTATGATGCTTCATTTTTTGTTGATAGCTACGTAAGAGTTGAAACGGTGTATGGAATGGAAGTAGAGTTTCCTCTTTCAAGTGAGCGAGGTAGAGACAAAGAGTTTTATGAATTGCTTTCCAAGAGAGTGGAAGAAGCGAGTGAGATGTCTTCTTCGTTGGAATAGATAGTTGAAAAGTGATATATGGATGATTTCGTTAAAATGTTAGAAGGTCAATCCTTGAGGATTGTTGAAACGGCAGTCGTAATTATTCTGTACATTTTTCTTCGTTGGTTGTTCTCTAAGATCGTGAAAAGCCATCTGAGCCGAAGATTACTCCATGAAACCCGAGGAATGGCGGTGCGAAAGATCTTCCGCCTAGTTTTATTGATAATCAGTATTGTTTTCATTCTCATTATTTGGGGCGTCAATCAAACGGATTTAGCACTGTTCCTTGGTTCTGCATTAGCAGTTGTCGGTGTGGCGTTCTTCGCTCAATGGTCGATTTTATCGAATGTAACGTCGAGCATAATTCTGTTCTTTGGACATCCTGTGAAATTGAATGATGAAATCGTAATTCTCGAAGCAAAGGATTATGAAATTGAAGGGAAAGTAAAAGACATCGGTTTGTTCTTTATCACTTTGGAAACACCAGACGGTGAAGATGTCACGCTACCCAATAATATTTTCATTTCGAAGAGTATAAAAAGTAAGGCTCAAGAGAATGTTGATGAGATCTCAAGTGAGGAAGAGCACCATGACTAGGCGATATAAGTGGCAGATTTTTCTCTACCTGTTTATTACAGTATCACTCATCATAACGAATTGCATTTTGGATTACCACAACTATGCATCAAACAGTAAGTTCCACGATTTAACGTACTTTCAACGAAATGCCGTTCGGGTTTCAGGATTGACAGAAGTTATTCTTTCGCCATTTCAAATAATCAGCTCTCTGTTCTTTAATATTGGTAATGTCCGCGATCATCAAAACATGAATGTTTTCATCTTTAAAATGATTTCCTTGCCCTTTTCCTTTTTGTGGTATTTTAAAACGATCAGGCTACAGCTGTTCGCGTTGCTCAGAAGGAAATTGATGAAACGAGAGAACGCTTGAAAGTGAGCATGCTGTTGAAACATGCTCACATCAGTTTGATTCATTCATTGAATCGCATTAAGAGGTGATCAATAGCGAGTATCACCGATCGAATTTCATCCCGTTGATCATACGCACAATGCTCCGATTGAAAATCGGCAAGTTCACACTGCAACGCAAAGAGCTTTTTCGCAAGCCCTTTCACTTTCAAGTCACGTAACTGATCATCTGTCATAACTGTTTCCATATTCCTGTTTTTTAGGCTACGTAAATGTCGCCTGATGGATCAAAACAAGACCTGCGTAGCAGTTTATACAGTCTTGTCAGTGATACATCTTGTGACATAAGTTTGCCTCAGAAAAACAGGAATATGGAAACATGAATGAGTCATGATTGAATAAGTTGAAAAGGGAAGTGGCGTAAATTGATTCTGTCGCGTGATTATTAGTAGGATAAATCAATGCACTTTATACAGTCCTTTCAGTGATACATCTGGTGGCATATGTTTGTCTCAGAAAATGGGAATATGGAAACATGAATGCATCATGATTGAGTAAGTTGAAAATGGAAGTGGCGCAAATTGATTGTGTCGCGTGATTATTAGTAGGATAGTTCAAAGCACTATGTGAAGCGATTCATACTACCCTGTCAATTATACACCTTGTGACATACGTTTGCCTCAGAAAAACGGGAATATGGAAACATGAATGCGTCATGATTGAGTAAGTTGAAAAGGGAAGTGATTCGATGTTAACGAATCAATCTCTTGAAAATATGAGAATAGCGGAAGTGAAATTGCCTGTGGGAAATCAGTAGCTCTTCATTCTATAATTAACTTTTGAAGACCTACTTTACCACCTACTTCAACCTTTACGAAGTAAATGCCGGAAGAGATTGCCGAAACATCAATGGAATTAGAAGGCTGATTAACCGACTTTTTCAGAATAACTTGTCCAAAACTGTTGATGATTTCTATCTCCAATGAATATCCCGACTCGGATTCAATTGTCAGATAAGCATTAGTAGGATTTGGATAAATAGCTAGGTCTAGCTGACCTTTTTCAATCGATAGGTTCATATCACAATTAATTCCGTTAGGGTAAATTGTAGTTCCATTCTCTTTATAGCACAGCATGTTAGATTCGCAGCTAATGTTGATGTTCATAGAATGAAAAACTCCTGTAGAAGCTCCAATTCCTTCAATAACAGTCGTGGGAATGCCATTTATTTCGGGTAAAAAATACCTCTTTCTATATGAGTTGTTAATGAGTATAGAATCAATGGATTCAATAATGCGATACTCCCCTCCGAAACCAAAGCCAGAAGGATTCGGCATTGTGTCACCAGTTGTCAGGTTAAAATCGTAAATGAGGTACTCCGTGCTGCTTATTGGATCGAAAAAATACAGATGTTTACTGTTTTCCCGAATTCCTCCGAAGAAATATGTGCTGTAGTTGATTGACGAAGGGCAGTTTACTTGTCCAGAAATTCCAGACGTAAGCCAATGCTTTTCGGTCGTCGTGATTTTTACATAGTTTATTGAATTGATTGAAGTATCACCTGTAATGCTGTAAACATTTTGATAATGTTCAAGACAATTGTTTCCTCCACTATTACTACAAGAAATATAGTCCATCCATTGATCACTAGAATCTGCTGTGCTAATGAAAGAAACATAGGTTTGACTGAAAGAGATTTTCGTCAGAACCATGAATAGTGTAATTAAGAATGATCTCATTCTATAATTAATTTTTGAAGGCCTACTTTGCCATCTACTTCAACCTTTACGAAGTAAATGCCGGAAGAGATTGCCGAAACATCAATGGCATTAGAAGGTTGATTAACCGACTTTTTCAGAATAACCTGTCCAAAACTGTTGATGATTTCAATTTCTAAATCGGAACCTGACTCTGATTTGATCATCAAATAATCTTCTGCTGGATTCGGGTAGATATCGATTCCTAGAGAAACTGCGGTTTCATCGATCCCAACCAATTGCTCCAGATTGTGGGGGGCCAGGCAGTAAGGAAATGAATCATTCGGACCAATTTTTACCACGCATACATGATGATAGCCCAAGTCGACACTGTTTGTTCCTCCAATGCCAATTACACCTCCATCACTTGTTGGGATAAGTTGATTCAAAAAATCGGGTTCATAATGTGCAATAGTCGCAGCAGTCTGCTCCCAATATAACGTGTCCGAGAAACGCGCAATACCAATATCGTTGAAGCCATCAGGATACGACCATATATCAGCCAAACTGTAGGCAATGTAGTATTTGTTGGGTGTTTCGTAGGGCGAAATAGCAATGGCTTTTCGTTCTCCCGATGAACCAGAGTACCGTTCGCGAATAATGCCTCCATTCAAATCGAGGCGGAAATAAAATTCAAAAAGTAAGGTGTCGTTGTATTTGTCCGTGTATCCCACTCCTGCAATTTCGGAGTTCACTACGTGAATGTCGTTGATGTAGGTGTTTCCTTTGTACCCGTACTGCTTTGTCCACTCGATGGAGCCATCGTCGTATAGTTTCATAACGCAGCCCTTGATGTTCAGCGAATCTGTGGAATACATTGATCCAGCCAAGAAATACGTCGAGTCGTCAAGTGGATGAATGCTTGTGAGCATGTCGTCGTAGTCTGTACCGATTTGCTTGGTCCATAGGGTATCACCGTTTTTGTCTGCTCGAACGATGTACATGTCTTTGTTGTTGTTGAAGGTTGAATTCGTTTCTCCAACCATCAAAATCCCCGTATCAGCTGTCATCACAGCATCATATACGCGTTCCCATCCGAAATCGCCATAACTCTTTTCCCATTCTAAATTTCCCGCTTCATCCGTTTTGACAAGATAGAAGTCGTAGGCGCCATTTCCATAAGAATTCGAGTGCCCTGCAATATAGAATCCGACGTTTTGCTTGTACAGCACGCGTCGACCGACATCCGTTTCTGGGCCGCCGTAATGATTCGACCATTGATAGGTACCAACGCTGTCAATCTTTAGTAAAAATGCTTCTGCACCTGCGCCAAAAAAACTACTCGACGAACCCGTAATCACATAGCTGCTGTCCTCCAATTGGACAATTCCTTCTCCGTAATCATCTCCATTATCAGAATACAACTTAAAAAAGTTGATCTGACCAAAGCTGGATTGTGCAAGGAGCAAAAAAATAAAGATGCGGATGATTGGCATTGACTCTTGAACGTTTTCGAGGTTAAATCGGTTGGTGACTACTTGAAACGAAGGTAATTAATTTTGATCAGAAATAATCTACGATTCATTCTTCCAAGGATTTGAGTATCGGATAGTGTGTTTGGGAAATCAGAAAGAGGAGTGACCGGATCATCAATAAATCCAACCGTGGAACCTACAATTTTCCTTTCTCAGAGAGTAGAATGGCAACCTTACGCGTATTGGGAAATTGAGCCATCACAATAATCATGGCAACCGTAATCGGAACACTCAAAAGCATTCCAGTGATTCCCCATAAACTTCCCCAAACGGCTAATGCAACAATCCCAAAAAGTGGACTGATATTTAAGGTGTTTCCCATAATACGTGGCTCCAAATAGTTTCCAATTGCCACTTGAAATGCACCAATTACGAAGAGAATAATCAAAAACGGAATGAACTCTGCGAATTGAATCAATGAGAAAATAGCAGGGAGCGTGGTTCCCAAAATAGGTCCAATTGAAGGAATAAATGAGAAGAAAAAGATGAGGGCAGCCCAGAAAAAAGGACTGTCTATTCCTACAGAATACAACACAATGTAGGCAATAGAAGCGGTCACAAAATTGATCAACGACTTAAGGACGATGTATCGCGAAAGCATTTTATCAATCTTTGAGAAAATCGATGAAACACGTTCGTATTTTTCATCAGTTGATACAATCAAACGAATTTTGTTTGTAAACAGGCCTTCCTCGATAAAAAGGAAAATCGTGTAGAAAACAATCATCATCATGTTGCCCAAAATCCCTGAAATCGAGGAGAATAACGAACTTAAATAATCGATATTGATAATACTACTAATCGAATCGGTAATGGTTGTTTTAGTGGTTGTTACGTCAACACCAAACAAGTCATTAATCAGGAAACTTATTTTGTGGGAGATGATTTCGATGTTCTCGCTATACGAGTCTGCAGAGAGAATCAGTTGTTCAATATTTGTGGTTAAAACTCTTCCAACAAACATCACAACAGAAAACACGAGTAAAGAGGCCAAAAACGTTTTGATCCACTTTGGAATGTATTTGTGTATAAACTCAATCTTGTCGAGTGAGTTGCGTGTTTTCTTAACAACAAACCAAATCAGCAACGATACGATAAATGGAATGAAGATAGATTGCGCTACACTCAACGCGAAAACGACGAGGGTTACTGTGATTAACCAAGAGGCAATGCGATCAACTTTCATGATTTAAAAGTAAGCAACTTTTTAGAGCTAACGACGAAGTGGTCTAATTTGAACCAATAAAACGGTAATTGAGGGTTAAATTTCCTTTCGCATTTCCATCTGTAGAGATGTCCATGAAACAAGTATCGGACGACCAATTTAGGAAGTTTACGTGTTCGATTTCTCCTTTTTTGATCGTTACACGTTGAATGTTTTTCTGGGCAGAATCATACGTTAAAATGGAGACATTTTGGTTCGATTCACCGATGATTTCAAATTCTAAACTGGAGATATTTTTTTGCTTTTCAGTAGGGACTAATATCAGTTTATGGTCCTTTTTTAAGTCAATTTCCTTCGTTTGCTCCGAATTATTTAAGTAAAAAGGAACGATGTAATTGGTATAGGCAAAATAGCCCAGAACAATGATTATTGCCGTGATTATGAGTGTTACGGGGGTTAGCTTTGACTTCATGAAATGGAAAAAAGTTTTGAAATATCCTCGATTTCTCTTGCAAGAATCAAAACAAAATTAAGACATTTGTGGCATCATATCCATAACGATGGAATAATGATTTATACAGAAGAGGGTAGAGACAGGCTCGATGATCCTCTGGCAACCAACTTTAAGTGCGTCTTCGACGTATTGGAAAACCGGTGCCAATTCCTGATTCCTCTCAATGGTGAGTGGAAGAATATAAATTTAATTGGTATGAAAAACGTACAACAATTCTTCGTCGTCCAGCTTGGACACCCGTCACTCTCTCAACAGAGAAAATCAATCATCTTATTTTTTGAAATGAACCGCGCCTGCCGTATGGCATAGTGTCAATTTCCCTCCGGTTTTTTAGCGCAATTTATCATTGTGCCTCATCCTTTTATTTCAAAAAAAATGTATTCAATTCAATTAACGACACCGTTCCAGTTGGAATCTGGTGAACAAATCGAAAACCTCGAAATCGGGTTTAATATCTATGGAAAACTTAATCCAGCGAGAGATAATGTTGTGTGGGTATGCCATGCGTTAACAGCAAATAGCGATGTCTTTTCGTGGTGGGAAGGACTCTTTGGAGAAAATAAATTGTTCAATGCAGAAGATCATTTCATCGTATGTGTAAATGCGCTCGGATCATGCTACGGAACAACAGGTCCGAACTCTCCTTCAATCAACAAACGTCCATTGTTAGACGAATTCCCATTCATCACAACCCGTGATATGGCTCGGATTAATGAAGAGCTTCGTTTCATCTTGGGTATTGAAAAAATAGCACTTCTGATAGGAGCGTCACTGGGTGGACAACAAGCACTTGAGTGGGCCATTCAAGCACCGAACCTACATGAAAAACTGGCTTTGATTGCCACAAATGCGCGCCATTCTGCCTACGGAATTGCCTTCAACGAAAGTCAACGTTTGGCGATTTTCTCAGATCCAACTTATGGTAATGGGAGAATTGACGGCGGTCGACAAGGCTTGATTGCCGCAAGAAGCATTGCCATGCTGAGCTATCGAACCTACAGTTCTTATGTGAAAACACAAACCAATCCCGGAAATCATGTCGTTGAATCTTTTTTGGCGAGTAGCTATCAAGAATATCAAGGAAGGAAACTCGCGGACCGTTTTAGCGCATATTCGTATGTCACGCTTTCTCGTGCTATGGACGCTCACAATGTGGGACGAAATCGGGAGTCAGTGGAGGCCGCGCTTTCATCAATTACTCCGAAAACCTTGGTGGTTGGAATTACAACGGATCAATTGTTTCCTGTTTCGGAACAACGCTTTTTAGCCAAACACATCGGTAATGCAAGTTATGCGGAAATCCAATCTGAATACGGTCACGACGGCTTTTTAATCGAATACAACCAACTCGAGAAACTACTCGATGCTTTTCTCACAAATCAACCTCCTGAAAACTACTCAGAAGTAATACAAAACAATCAAACACAATTTAAACTAGTAAAATGAAAAAGGAACTAACCATTGGATTAATTGGCTTCGGGTGCGTGGGGTTCGGTCTTTATGAAATACTGAACCAATCGAGGTTGATTGACGCAAGAATTAAACGAATTGTAGTGAAAGATCGCTACAAGCGAAGAGAAATTGGACAGGAAAATTTTTCGTTCAGTGTGAGTGATATTCTCGAAGATGAGGAGATAAATGTTGTGGTTGAGCTCATCGATGATAGTGAGCAGGCATTCGAAATGGTGAAAAAAGCCTTCGCTGCAGGTAAAGATGTTGTTTCAGCAAACAAAAAGATGATCGCGGAACATTTGGATGAATTACTGGAACTAGCGGAAGAAAACGAGGTGTCTTTCTTGTATGAAGGAGCCGTAGGTGGATCTATTCCTATTCTCAGAAACTTGGAAGAATACTACAACAACGACACACTCACATCCTTGGAAGGAATTGTGAATGGAACAACCAATTATATCCTCACAAAATCCAACAGTGGAATTGGCTACGATGAAGCTCTGGCGGAAGCTCAAAAGTTAGGCTTTGCAGAGTCAAATCCCACGCTAGACGTGGATGGCTATGATTCGAAGTACAAACTCTCGATTCTTCTTAAGCATGCATTTGGGTTAACGGTACAGCCGAAAAGCTTGTTTAATCTTGGTATTCGCCACGTTTCTGATCACGCAGTTTCTTACGCAAGAGAAAAAGGATACCGTATCAAATTGTTTTCCCGAGCAGAAAAACTGGGAGATAAGGTTGTTGGGTTTGTGGCGCCTCACTTTGTGAAATCAGATCATTTTGCATTTGGAGTGAATGATGAATTCAACGCAGTTGTTTTGCAAGGTTTGTTTTCAGATCAACAACTTTTCCTCGGGAAAGGTGCTGGAAGTCATCCAACGGCAAGTGCAGTACTTTCGGATATTTCTGCGCTCAAATTCAATTACAAATACGAATACAGAAAATCGGAATCGAATGGAGAGGTGGAGTTTTCAAATGATTTCTTCGTCAAAATCTACTTGGAATCTAAATACATTGAAGCGATCAATGAAGTACCTTTTTATCACGTGGATGAACTGTTTCAAAGTGATCACATCAATTACCAAACGGGTTGGGTAAAGTTTAGTGAACTAAAAACTTTCGACTTTAATCACAAGGAGGAGGTGTCGCTCGTGGTATTGCCCGAGCCGTTAAGAGAATCCATTCCTTCAAATAAAATGGCCAACAGACCTTTGCTTGAAAATTTATACACGTAAATAACTGTACATAGTAATGCAGGGCAACGGCATTGTTGTATGGAGTTCGTTTAAGAAATTATCGATATGAAATTAGAATTAGAAAGAATAGAAGAACCATTTGTGTTCAAAGTTGAAAATGAAGCAGGATGGTCCTGTCAGATAGATGCAAGTGAAGCAATTGGAGGTAAGCAGAAAGGAATGCGTCCGATGGAGTTGTTAGCGGCTTCTTTAGCGGGTTGTGCATCCATCGATATTACGCGCATTTTGACAAAAAAACGGATTCCAACGAGTCAGTTTTCCATTTCGATTGAAGCAAAGCGATCGGATAGCTTGCCGTCGCCATTTGAATGGATAATTCTCAATATTCACTTGGATGAAACGATTGATCAAGAGGTGGTGAAACAAGTGGTCGAACTCACGCTGAATAAATATTGTTCGGTGGCGGCTTCTTTGAAGAAATCCATCACCATTCGTTACACCATTAATGACAAATCGCTATGAAAAATTTGGAGACAATAGCCATTCGAACCCAATACGAGCGAACCGATTCCAGTGAGCATTCGGTGCCGTTGTATTTAACAAGTAGTTATGTGTTTGAAGACGCGGAAGACATGCGTAGTCAGTTTGCGGAGGAGAAAGAAGGGCATATTTATTCGCGCTATGCCAATCCGAATGTCGAGGAATTCATCGAGAAGTTAAGGTTGATGGAAGGAGCGGAAGCGGGTTGGGCAACGGCAACGGGAATGGCGGCTGTTTTCTCATGCTTTGCTGGATTATTAAAAAGTGGAGATCACATTGTTTCGTCTCGATCTGTTTTCGGGTCAACACACAAGTTGTTCACGGAAATTCTTCCAAAGTGGGGCATCGAAACGACCTACGTGGATGCGCAGGACCTAAATGGATTTCAATCGGCGATTCGTCCTGAAACGAAAATCCTATACGCAGAAACACCGAGCAATCCTGCATTGGAAATCTTGGATCTCGAAGCGATTGGAGCGATCTGCAAAAAGAACAATATTCTATTCGCAATTGATAACTGTTTTGCGACGCCAATTTTACAGCGCCCAATCGAATTAGGAGCGGATATCGTCATTCACTCCGCTACCAAATACATTGATGGTCAAGGGAGAACGCTGGGAGGCGCGATTCTTTCTTCGAAAGAAGTGATCGGTCAAATTAAAGGCTTCGCACGACACTCAGGACCAGCGCTCAGTCCATTCAATGCATGGGTGTTGTCGAAATCCATCGAAACCTTGTCTTTGCGGATGGAGCGTCACAGCGATAATGCGCTGAAAATTGCCGAACTTCTGGAAAAACATGAAGGTGTTCAATCTGTACGTTATCCATTTTTAGCTTCTCATCCGAATCATACTTTAGCAAAGAAACAAATGTCCTTGGGAGGCGGCATTGTGACTTTTGAGATAAAAGGTGGAATTGAAGCCGGAAAACAATTTTTGGATCATTTGAAAATGTTCTCACTTACGGCCAATTTAGGAGATACCCGAAGCATTGCGACACACCCAGCGTCAACTACCCATTCGAAATTACACCCTGAAGAAAGGGCTGAAGTGGGAATCACAGATGGATTGGTTCGACTTTCCATTGGCTTAGAGAACTGGAAAGACATTTGGGAAGATATCGATCAAGCATTGAGATTCTTACGTCCGAAATAGCCTAAAACTCGGCTTTAACCTTATCTTTGCTCAAAATAAGTTTGAATGACAGATGAAATAAAAGCAGTAAGTTACTGCATAGGAATGAGTGTTGCAGGAAGTTTAAAGCAACAAAACTTAGGAGACATCTCACCAGAGGTAATTGGTGAAGCGATCAAAGATATCTTTGAAGGAAATGAATTGAAGTACTCGCAAGAAGAAGCGGATGGAATCATTCAAAAGTACCTTCAAGGAGTAATGGAAAAGAAATTTGAGGTAAATAAAGAAGTAGGAGAGGCATTCCTCGCTGAAAACGCAAAGCGTGATGAGGTAACAACTACAGCTTCTGGTTTACAATATGAAGTAATGGAAGAAGGTAGCGGAGACAAGCCTTCTGAAACGAGTAACGTGACAGTACACTACCACGGAACCTTGATTAACGGAACAGTATTCGATAGTTCAATGGAACGCGGACAGCCTGCTTCTTTCGGAGTAAATCAAGTGATTAAAGGATGGACAGAAGCGCTTCAGTTGATGAGCCCAGGTGCAAAATACCGTTTGTTTATCCCACAAGATTTGGCCTACGGAGCAAATCCTCACCCAGGTGGAGCGATTGAGCCATACATGGCATTGATTTTTGATGTTGAATTATTAGAAGTTGCATAAGATGAGAAATTTTGTGTTTATCGCCTTAATCCCTGCATTGTTAATCGGTTTTACCGCGTGTGGTGACGATGCTGAGGACGTTGAAGTAGAAAAGATTGAATTCAAAACTACAAAAGAGAAATTGTCATACGCAATGGGAGCTGAAAATGCGGCAAACCTTTTGAAAGAAAGCCGATTCGATGCTTTGGACAAGGAAATGGTGATCGAAGGATACACAGGAAACTTGTCGATGACGCCACCAAACGAGTGTGATGCAATTTTGGATAAGTTTCTCGGTGAGCGAGGAATGGATTTCGATACAACGTACTTGAAAGATGGTTCGAAATGTATCGGTCGTTACCTCGGTTTCCAGATGTTTTCGCAAATGACCCAAATCGGAAAGGCTGATGACATCGACTTGGAATTGGTCAAAAAGGGATTCGAACAAGGATTGTACGGTCAAGATACGGTTAACATGACCTTGGTTGAAAGAACGAAAGTGATGACCGACTTCGGAAATCAGTTGCAAGAAGAATTCTTCGCTGAAATCGATGAGAAAGACCAAGTCTTTTGGGAAGATGTGTTGAGCAAGCCACAAATCGAGCAAATCGGAGAAACTGGTGTTTACATCGAAACGATCAAGCCTGGAACAGGAGGAAGTCCTGAACCAACAAGTGATTTCGAAGCAAACTATATCCTTACGAATGCACTTGGTGATACCTTGGAAAGTTCATACGATGCCGGAGCACCGTTAAAAATGAACCTACAAAATGTCATTCAAGGATGGCAAATTGGTTTCCCTGCAATGAAAAAAGGTGGGAAATACCGCATTTTTGTACCGTACGAAAAAGCCTACAAAAACGGAAACCCACAAGCACCACAAGGAGCATTGTGTTTCTATGTAGAGTTGATTGATTTTGGACCAGCAGGTTCTATTGCAAAACCAAGATCACCGTATTAAACGTTGAAAGCTTTTCATGAAATAAGCTTCCTGTTATGTATGCGCTTCACCTAGGAGCAAGTGTACAAACAGAAGAAAATAATAAGGCTGTCCTCGTTGGAGGATGGCCTTTTTTGTTCTTAGAATCGAAATCGTTCTTGTGGAAGTTGATCTTAAAATCGAGCCAGTTAAGAAAGCACAAAGAAAAACGTAATGCGGTAGATCAAAGGAATCAATATATTGTTTGAATTTCGCATGAAATATCCTTGTCGAAACGGACTATTTGGACGGTTAAGCACATCATACATAACACCAACGTTAAGTCGAAATGATTCATTAAATTCTTGCGAATAACCTCCTCCTAAGAACAAAGCAGGCGTCCAAACAGGACCTGTTGAGTAGCCCGTTCCCGTTGAGGTAGCAAACGGAGAACGCATCAATTCAAATTCTGCTCCTGCGAAAAGTACATTTCCGAATCGCGCATGACCGAATGCTCCTAAACCGAAGATAGTATACGAACTTTTAATACCCGTTAAGTTATTATTACTCCAATTCCGTTGAATACGTAGTGACGGACCCGCAATGAATTTTTCCTGAAACTTGAACCCGTATTTTGTTCCAAGTGAAAAACTTCCCCCAATAGTGGAAGCACCAAAATAACCATCCACACCAAATTCGGTACCTTCAATTTCTTGAGCAAATGAGGCATTCAGCATAAACACACATAAAAATCCTGTCAATAACTTTTTCATATCCGTTTCCTGTTAATTTCGTTCAAATATAGGAAATGATCGGTGACTCGAAACCCTAGTTCGATGCAGAGTATGTATCTTTGAAGCAAAAAAGTCAAAATGAAGTTACTCGACGGTAAAGCAGCCGCAGCAGAAATTAAAGTTGAATTGCGCGAAGCGGTTCAAAAGCGAAAAGAAGAAGGTAAGAAAATCCCTCATCTGGCAGCGGTACTCGTTGGAAGCGATGGTGGCTCAATGACATACGTAAACGCAAAAGTGAAAGCATGTGACGAAATCGGATTTGAAAGCACGCTTATTCGCTACGACGAAAGTGTGTCTGAGGAAATTCTACTTCGAAAAATTCAATCCTTGAATGAAGACTCGAGTATCGACGGGTTTATTGTGCAATTGCCACTTCCAAAACACATCGACGAACTGAAAGTAACTCAAGCCATTGATCCGCGCAAAGATGTAGACGGATTTCACCCAGTTAACTTGGGGAACATGGTATTGGATTTACCCGGATTTTTACCTGCAACACCTGCTGGAATTGTTGAATTGTTGAAGCGAAACGACGTGGAAACGGAAGGGAAATCATGTGTGATTATCGGACGAAGTAACATTGTTGGAACGCCATTGAGTATCATGCTCGGTCGAAACAAGAAACCGGGGAACTGTACAGTGACTTTGGCTCACAGTAGAACAAAGAATTTAAAGGAAATTACCTCTTCAGCGGATATCGTTGTGGCAGCAATCGGTCAACCAGAGTTCTTAACCGCAGACATGGTCAAGAAAGGTGCAGTTGTAGTAGACGTCGGAACAACACGTGTTGAAGATGCTTCTAAAAAACGCGGATGGGCATTGAAAGGCGATGTGAACTTCGACGAAGTTGCACCAAAATGTTCGTATATTTCACCTGTTCCTGGTGGAGTAGGACCAATGACCATCGCGTCATTGATGATCAATACGCTCCGAGCAATGGAATTAAAAGGCAAATAGTCAAACCAATATAAAAGTAGTGCAACCAAAAAACACAATTATGAGAAAATTATCTATTATTAGTTTGATCGCATTGTTAGCGATTGTAGTAACATCATGTGGTTCTTCGAACAACGTTGTAAACAACGGAATCATCTCAAAAAGAAAATACACAAAGGGATTTTTCTTGAATCGTAAATCGAACCTGAAAACAGCTCAAAATAATACGAAGGAAGCTGACTTGAAAGAGGAAAAAGCGATCGCGAAGGCGGAGAGAGTGGAAGCACGTAAAGAAAGAAAATTACGTAAAGTTGTTGCTGAGGAACAAGCAGTGGCGAGTGTTGAAAAAAATGAGGTAATGGAGTCGATAGAGTCGACAAATGCACCTTCTGAAGCTTCTGTTCAAAGCGAAACGTCATCTTCAAGCTTTTCTGAAGATGGATTGGCCTGGGATGTTGTGGAAGAACAACCAATAGAAACAAAAGAGTCGGAAGAAGTGGTGTTTGAAAGCAACAAGGATGCTGTCCATAAGAAGTCTCAAAAGAATCAAAATTCGAATTCAGATGCGATGTTCATTTTGGCGGTTATCTTCGCTTTCTTCATTCCACCGTTGGGAGTGGCTATTTACACAAACATTGACTGGGTAAAGGTATTAATCGCATTTTTATTGACATTGTTAGGTTGGCTGCCAGGAGTAATTTACGCTTTCTTGGTTGTTTTTGATGTAATCTAAGGAATTCACCAAAAAACATTGAGACCCATATTGGCAATTGTCGATATGGGTCTTTTTTTGGCGTTCAAGCAGGCTATCCGTTATATCTCTGCCGTCCATAGGATCGTCAGAGGATGCCACTCCTATCCTTAACGCAGACAAAGCGCTTTATTCAAACAACGAATAAGTGCAATGCAGCTCCAAAAATCAATAATGATCTGAATAGGTACGTCGTCCATTGCTTTCTAGTGGTAAACTACGACTCCCGATTGGTGCGCTGAGGATCTCCAAGTTGTATCCAAGCAAAGAATCCAAAAAACTACAAACGCTCCAACGGTGTTTTCTTGCCGTCTACTAGCGAGTAACAGGCCAATTTGTCCTTGAATACAGACGATTTAAAAATAGACTTGTTCAAGAGCATTCGAACACACTCTTGAATTCCCTCAACAATGGATGGATGAGGATGAACCAATTCCGATAAAACCTCGATAGGCGCATGTGTCTTGATCAGTAATCCCACCGCTTGGATCGCAGTAGAAGCATGTTCCCCAACCACACGCATTCCAAGAATGCGCATTTCATCATCATTCGAAACGATAATCTTAAAGAACCCCTGTGTCTTACGCATTGCTATCGCTCGGGCAATTACAGAGTAATCCACCTTCACAATTTTTACGGGGATATTTTGGTCAATACACTGACTTTCATTCAGTCCAACAGCTGCCACCTCAGGCTTCAAGAACATAATGGTACACACATTATCGTATGATAAACGTTCTACCGAATCACTGAATGCTTTCTCTACCGCATGACGCGCTTCAATTTCGCCCATGTTAACAAGCGCAATCCTTCCAGATAAATCACCTACAGCGTAGATATTAGGAATGTTCGTTTGCGTATCGTCATCACCAATGTGTCTACCGCGTTTCGACATCGCAACACCAGCGTTTTCAATATTTAACGATTCAATATTAGGTACACGACCAATCGATAGCAAAGCTTTTTCAACTTGAATGACTTCGCTAACGCCATCTTCATATTTCAATTCATATTCAATTTGACCGTCTTTATGTTCGAGACGCTCCAAATTGGCATTATGATGAATCACAACGCCCTGATCTTCCAAGTTTTTGGCAACCAGTTTACTAATGTCAGGATCTTCAAATGGTAGAATTCGATCTTGACGATCAATCAAATACACCTTCGTTTTTCCAAAATTTGAGAAAATGGTCGCGTACTCACAACCAATAACTCCAGCTCCAACAATCACAAGACTTTCAGGATAATCGTCAATGTTGTCGATGCCGTCACTTGTTAGAATATTTACTTCGTCAATATCAATATTGGGAATCGTTCTTGGTCGACTTCCCGTTGCCAAAACAATGTTTTCACCATGAATAATTTTCTCGCTTCCATCGTGCGAAATCATTACCTCATTCTTCGAAACCAAAGATCCGCGTCCTCGTTCGTAATGAAGCAACCGATTCATAGTTTCAGTTTGAAGCAATTTAATATGACACGAATATTGAAATTTTCGTTCGAAAGTCGCTTCGTCCAATGTTCTGCGGACATCCGACCAGGGCATGTCGATAGGAGATCGACCACACGACCTTAAGGTGGCATTCATATCCGCTACGCGATTAGACAACTCCCACAGCGTCTTCGATGTAAGGGCACCGTTATACACTCCCGCACCTCCCACACGATCCATTTCGATTAAGCATACTTTCTTTCCGAAATCAATTCCACGCATTGCGGCTGCATACCCTGCAGGTCCTCCACCAATAACAATAAGGTCAAAATTCTCCATGTTTCATTAAATTGCGCCTTAAAGATAAGAAAGCGATCCAAAAAGAAAATGAAGTACGAACAAGATCTCACAAATGCAGCGGAACACCAAAAGGAACTGGAAGATTTCCTCCAAAAAGTAGTGAAAAAGAAACCGAAGAACCTCGATGATAAGTTTCAGACGGCTCACGAAAATGCGTTCAATCAAATTGACTGTTTGGAATGTGGTAATTGCTGCAAAACAACAAGCCCAATATTTCGTGACATCGATGTGAAACGAATTGCAAAGAAAATGAAACGCTCAACGCGCGAATTCGAAAATGAATACCTGCGTAGAGATGAGGATGGTGACCTTGTTTTGAAATCTTCACCATGTACATTTCTCAATGAAGACAATACGTGTTCCATTTACGATATGCGCCCTCAAGCTTGCCGTGAATACCCGCATACAGATCGCAAACGAGTGGTTCAAGTGATGAACTTGACAAAAAAGAATATGCTTATTTGTCCTGCTGTCAGCAAGATAGTCTTTGAAGTGAAAAAAGATTTGTTTTAATATCAACCCTTTTTTGTTTATTTTCGTCTATATAATCGAAACTGTACAGTTCGAACTATGAAACTTCCAAAACTGATCGCTCTAGCGATAATACTTTCTCTATATACCTACTCTGCACAAGCGCAACGAGGTAAAGAAGGCGATGTTACCATTAGTGGTAATGTTACTGTGAACACCTTTACATATCTCACTGCCGATGCAGGAGCCGGGTCAACCTCAATTCAGGTAAACAACAATACGATGTCTGGTGGAGCTTTTGCTTCCAACCTTGCTGCTGGTGATCTCATCATGATCATGCAAATGCAAGGAGCATCGATGGATATCAATACCACTCCAACTGTTGTTTGGGGAGGGAATTATACCGTGCCTGATGATTATATCACAGGGACATTTGGTGCAAACCCGCACTTTTGGGGGAGAATTACCAACTTCGGACAAGCCGGAATCTACGAGAGAGTGGAGGTGTTGAGTGTTTCGGGGAGTGGAACCATCAATTTGAATTGTGCCCTCACGAAAAATTTCGTCGCAAACGGTCATGTTCAGGTGGTGCGTATTCCACGTTACAACAACTTAACTGTCCCAGGAGGAAATTCAATTACTACCACAAACTGGAATGGAAACAACGGTGGTGTGGTGGCACTCGAAGTAAATGGGAATTTATCACTGAATGGAACAATATCAGCCACAGGAAACGGATTCCGTGGAGGAGCTTTGGATCCAAATAGCTACACAGCAGCCGGTGCGCCAACAGAAATTCGCGTTCTTGGTTCGTTCGATAACTTGGAAGGATCAGAAAAAGGTGAAGGAATTGGTGGTTTTTACACAGAATATGACGCTTTATTTTCACGCTACGGAATTGGAGCTCCAGCCAACGGTGGTGGAGGTGGAGGATACCAAAACGCTGGTGGTGGAGGTGGTTCCAACGTAGTTGTTGGAGGTTCTTACACAGGAAAAGGAAACCCGCAAGGATATACCGCTGTTTGGGACTTAGAATCTGCCGGATTTGGTGGTTCAACATCTGCGGGTGGAGGTCGCGGTGGATACGCCATTTCTGACGTCGATCAAAATGAATTAGTCGTAGGGCCTGCCAACGCAGCATGGGGAGGTGACGACAGAAAAGTAACTGGAGGATTTGGAGGACATGAACTTCCATTCGTTGCAGACCGTCTCTTCGCAGGAGGAGGTGGAGGTGCTGGTGACCAAGATAGTGGTGAAGGCGGTGCCGGAGGTCGCGGTGGTGGTATCGTAGTGATCCAGGTATATGGAACAACTACGGGATCTGGAACCATTGAAGCAAGAGGTTTAGCAGGACAAAATACAAATCCAAATAATGTTTCTCCGTCGAGCGGAACGCCGCGACGTGGTGTAGATGGTGCTGGAGGTGGTGGAGCCGGAGGTTCTGTGAGTATCGAAAATATTTCAGCAATTCCATCGTCAATTACAATCAACGTGAGCGGAGGAGATGGAGGAAATCAAAATATTACTCTACTCAACGTTTCTCCATTACCACCCTTGTCAACAGAAGCAGGAGGTCCTGGAGGATCAGGTGCAGGTGGTTTGATCCGAGTTGGATCAGGGGCACCAACAAAGATTGCTGCGGCAGGAGCACAAGGGGTAACGAACTCCTCACACATGGTGAATTTCCCGCCAAATGGCGCTACAGCAGGTTCTGATGGATTCTGTTGTTATCCGAATAATCCAACATACAACATTTTAACATCGGATCAGTCAATTTGTTCTGGAGCATCAATAACACTTACTGCAACGAGACCAAGTGTTGGCTCGCCTGTGCCGAGTACCGCTTCCTTTGTTTGGTACGATGCCATGGTAGGTGGAACTCAAGTTGGAACAGGATCAAGTTTTACAACGCCTGCGTTAACGGCAACTACAACGTATTGGGTTGGAATCTGTCCAGGAACGTTCAGAACACCTGTTACAGTAACGATTCTCCCGCCTGATGATGCAACATTCTCTTATGCAGGATCACCTTACTGTTCGAATGGAACTGATCCTACGCCTACAGTTACGGGACTTGCAGGTGGAACATTCTCGAGCACAGCAGGTTTGTCAATCAATAGCTCTACTGGAACGATTGATTTGAGTGCTTCCACACCAGGAACCTACACTGTAACTTACACGACTTCTGGACCATGTCCAAATTCAAGTACGCAATCAATAACAATCAATGCTTTAGACGATGCTACATTCTCGTATGCATCTGCTTCGTATTGTGTGGGTGAACCTGATCCAACCCCAACCATAACAGGCGTAGCGGGAGGTACGTTCTCAAGTACAGCAGGGTTGTCGATTAATGCTTCTTCTGGAGTAATTGACTTGAGTGCATCCACACCAGGATCATATACAATTACGTATACAACTTCAGGTTCGTGTTCTAATTCCTCGACATTTGCGATGACCATTACAACGCTAGAGGATGCGAGTTTTAGTTACAGTGCGGCATCTTACTGTGTGGCAAATACAGATCCAACGCCAACCGTAACGGGTGTGGCTGGTGGAACGTTCTCAAGTACCGCAGGATTGTCAATTGACGCTTCTACGGGAACAATCGATTTGAGTGCTTCAACACCAGGAACCTATACGGTAACGTATACAACATCAGGGGCATGTTCTAACTCAAGTACACAATCGGTAACAATTACCTCTCTTGATGATGCTTCCTTTAACTATTCGGCAGCAGCATATTGCGCAAACGATACCGACCCAATTCCAACAATCACGGGAGTAGCAGGGGGAGCATTCTCAAGTACAGCGGGATTATCGATTAACGCTTCTACTGGAGCAATTGATGTAAGTACATCAACTCCTGGAACGTATACAGTTACGTACACAACTTCTGGAGCATGTGCAAATTCATCAAATGTTTCTGTGACCATCAACGCATTAGACGATGCATCTTTTAGTTATTCTGCTGCAGCCTACTGTGCAAATGATACAGATCCAACTCCAACTGTTACAGGTTTGGCAGGAGGAACATTCTCAAGCACGGCTGGTTTATCAATTAATGTATCAACAGGAGTGGTTGACTTGAGTGCTTCCACACCGGGAACCTACACAATAACATACACGACAAGTGGAACATGTTCCAATTCGAGCAACGTTAGTATGACAGTGAATGCATTAGATGATGCTTCATTCAGTTATTCATCACCAAGTTATTGTTTAGCTCAAGCTGATCCAACACCTACGGTTACAGGCTTAGGCGGAGGATCGTTCTCGAGTTCAGCTGGTTTGGTAATTAACGCCTCAACGGGGACAATTGATGTGAGTGCTTCTACGCCGGGTTCATATGTTGTGACGTACGCAACAGCAGGACCTTGTCCAAATAGTGCCACGTTCAATGTGTCAATTACAGCACTTGATGATGCAAGCTTCAATTATTCAGCAGCGGCATATTGTTTAGACGCAGCAGACCCAACTCCAACAATTACGGGTGTTTCTGGGGGAGCATTCTCTAGCACAGCTGGTTTAGTGATTAATACATCAACGGGTGCCATTGATGTAAGTACATCAACGCCTGGAACGTATACAGTAACCTATGCAACATCTGGATCATGTGCGAATTCAACGAATGTTTCAGTCACGATCAATGCGTTGGATGATGCAAGCTTTAGCTATTCAGCGGCAGCGTACTGTGCAATAGATACCGATCCAACTCCAACGGTTACAGGATTAGCAGGAGGAACATTCTCAAGTGCAGCTGGATTGTCAATTGATGCATCGACAGGAGTTGTCGATTTAAGCGCATCAACACCAGGAACGTACACAGTGACGTATACGACTTCAGGTACGTGTCCAAATTCAAGTAATGTTAGTTTGACAGTGAACGCAACAGATGATGCATCGTTCAGTTATGGAGCAGCGTCATATTGTTCGAATGATACAGACCCTACACCAACGGTTACAGGATTGGCAGGAGGTTCATTCTCAAGTACAGCAGGTTTATCAATCAATGCATCAACAGGTGTAATTGATTTGAGTGCATCGACCACAGGGTCATACGTCGTAACGTATACAACTTCAGGTTCATGTCCGAACTCAAGTACAGTGAATGTTACCGTGAATGCAATGGATGATGCATCGTTTGCTTACGGAGCGGCTTCTTACTGCGCAGACGCAACAGATCCAACTCCAACAGTTACTGGTTTGGCAGGGGGAACGTTCTCTAGTACAGCAGGACTTTCCATCAATGCGTCGACAGGTGTAATTGATGTGAGTGCAAGCACTCCTGGAGCTTATGTTGTTACGTATACTACTTCGGGATCATGTCCGAATACGAGCACTGTCAATGTTACGATTAATGCATTGGACGATGCTACGTTTAGTTATGGAGCAGCTTCTTACTGTACGAATGCAACAGACCCAACACCAACCGTATCTGGCTTGGCTGGAGGAACATTCTCAAGCACTGCAGGTTTATCATTGGATACTTCAACGGGAGCGATTGATGTGAGTGCATCAACAGCAGGAACGTACACGATTACCTATACGACCTCTGGTGCTTGTCCAAATTCAAGCACGGCAACGGTCACAATTAACACGATGGATGATGCATCATTCTCGTATGCTTCAACAAGCTACTGTGTGTCTGGAACAGACCCAAGTCCAACAGTTACAGGATTGTCAGGTGGAACCTTTACCTCAACGGCAGGATTGGTCATTGACGCAACGACTGGACAAATCGATGTAAGTGCATCCACGATTGGATCATATACCGTTACCTACACGACAGCAGGAGCTTGTCCAAATACAGCAACAGCACCTATTACAATTCTTTCTGCTGACGATGCTGCATTCACAATGACAGCAACATGTGATGGAGGAACGGCATCTGTGCCTGGAACAACAGGTGGAGTATTCTCATTGGTGGGAACACCTGCGGGAGTAACAATTGATCCAGCAACGGGGACTGTAACAGGAGGTACTTCAGGAGCAACTTATACGGTTCAGTATGCAACATCAGGAGCATGTGCCGCGAGTTCAACAGCATCCGTAACCGTACTCACAAGTCCAGTAATTGATCCAATTGCGGACATTACAGCATGTGATCAGGCGAACTTACCTACAATTACTGGAACTGGTTTCAGTGGAGATGAGGCCTTCTATAATGACTTACAATCAAATGGAGGTGTTCAAATCACAGGACCAGTGACAAGTTCACAAACCGTTTATGTGTACGCAACGAACTCAGGGTGTTCAGATGAAATTAGTTTCAATGTAACCATTAACACAACGGATGATCCGACGTTCTCACTCACGAATTTCTGTGAAGGTGCTGCTAACTCCGCATCGATTTCAGGAACAACTGGAGGAACCTTCGATTTCAATCCTGCGGTAACGGATGGAGCAACAATTGATGCAACAACTGGAGAAATTTCGAATGGTGTGGCAGGAACAATTTATTCTGTTGAGTACACAACAACTGGAGCTTGTCCTGCTAGTGCGGTAGAAACAGTAGAAGTATATGCTATTCCAGTTGCACCTACGGTGAGTTCGGATCAAACGTATTGCTCGGGTGATGTTTTGGCGCCAATGACGGCCTCTACACCAAGTGGAACATTGACATGGTATGATGATTTCGGATTAACAAATGTAATCGGAACTGGTTCTAGTCAATCACCATACTCGTTTGATGGAACTACAACATATTACGTGACAGTCACAAATAACGGCTGTGAAAGTCCTGAAAGCACAATCGCAATCACCATTGAAGATTGTGATATTATTGTTCCAACTGCGTTCACACCAGATAACGACGGAGCGAACGATGATTGGGAATTGGTCAACATAGATGTAATCTATCCGAATAATATCGTTAGAGTATACAACCGATGGGGGAACTTAGTGTTTGAGTCTCCAGAAGGTGACTATGACAACAATCGTTGGAATGGAACGTTTAATGGAGAGATGCTCCCTGTTGGATCGTATTATTACATCATCGAACCAAACCAAGAAGGAGTAGAATCGAAATCTGGAAGTGTTTCGATCATTTTAGGAAATTAAGAGGTGATTAGTTAATGACAGAAGAAACAAACACGGAGACAACAACGGTAATTCGAACTGTTTTTCAGGAACAGTCTGATTCGTTGATGCGAAAAGGCCAAAATGTATTGGTCTCTCATTTCGGTGTCTTCTCCCAAAACTTGGTGTCGAGTCTAACGGAGAGTGTTGAGAACTTGATTGTTTCGATTGGAGATAAACGTATTGTAATCAAACGTATGTTCTCCATCCTGATTGAAGGTTTGCAAAATTTGCGACTTCATGGAGAACTGGATAGTCAAGGAGTGCAATCTGGATTTCTCATTCTGTCAAATGACGATCAACACTACAACCTGATTCTATCTAATATCATCAAGAACAAGGATATTCATACGATTTCAAGTTACATCGACAAGATTAACAGTTGTACAAAAGAGGAGCTCAAACAGAAGTACACCTCTGTTTTATCCAATGAGTTTATTTCTGAAAAAGGTGGAGCTGGATTAGGGTTGATTACAACGCGTATTAAATCGGGCAATCCACTGGAATTTGAAATCCTTACGCTTTCCGAAGAGCAAAGTTTGTTTGTTTTGAAGATAACGTTGGATCGCGTCTAGCTCATGTTACACGTTGCGTTTCATCCAGATTACGTTCATCCTATTCCCAAGGGACATAAGTTTCCCATGGAGAAATACCAGCTGCTACCTGAACAGTTGATCTACGAGGGAACACTAGAAAATACGAATTTTTTCGAACCTGATATATGCGAGGATCAACACCTGCTTCGAACACATGATGCGGATTACCTGAGTCGTCTGGAGCAATTACAGTTAACCCCGAGGGAACAACGCGTTTCTGGTTTCGTGCACTCCGAACAATTGATTCAGCGAGAGAAGCGGATCATGGAAGGAACACGTCTGTGTGCGGAAAAAGCATTGACGTCAGGTGCAGCGATGAATATTGCAGGTGGTACACATCATGCCTATTCCAACAAAGGAGAAGGTTTTTGTTTACTGAACGATCAAGCGGTTGCTGCGAACTGGTTGCTCGATGAAAAGCTAGTATCACGCATATTAATTGTCGATTTAGATGTGCATCAGGGGAATGGAACAGCCGAATTGTTTCAAGATAGAGATGAAGTGTTTACGTTCAGTATGCATGGAAAGAACAATTATCCTTTGAAAAAAGAGGTGTCAGATCGAGATGTGGAGTTGATGGATGGCACGTCAGATCGCGAGTATTTGAGGCAATTAGAACGCAATCTAGGAGAGGTGTTGGAAACGTTTCAACCCGATTTTATGTTCTACCAATGCGGCGTAGATGTTCTAGAAACAGATAAACTTGGACGTTTGTCGCTTTCAATGAACGGTTGTAAACAGCGAGATGAATATGTATTTGAACAGGTAGCAGAGCTAGGAATTCCAGTCGTTTGCACAATGGGAGGCGGCTACAGCAAAGAGATCAAGTACATCGTTGAGGCCCATGCAAATACCTTTCGAACAATTCAAAGTGTTCTTTTTTGATGAGATTTCAATTGAAATACTTATTTTTGTTTAGATTAATTCTAAATAGATGCAAAAAGACGCATTTACAAACGCTCAGGTTCTTCCCAATTTTGATTGCTCCGTGGTGTGCAAAAAGAAGAAATGCTGTAAGAAATACAAGAAGAAAGGCAATCACTGTAAGAAATGCCCAAAGCTGTAGCGTGAGATTTTCCCTCATCATTTTATGTGTGCTTTGCTCGTTAAATGCCAATGCGCAAAGCATTGAA
>JABXHO010000034.1 GCA_013373595.1 Flavobacteriales bacterium
CTGAGCGGAGTCGAAGCCTACAAAAATTCCTCAGCCTTCTCCAAACCTATACTTCTCGATCCCTTCAAAAGGATTAATTTTCCCGAAAGATTCTCGGAAGAAAGAAACTCGTTTAATTCTTGAGTCGTTTCAAATTGCTGAAGAATAGAAGAAGATGCGTGTTGTTTGAAGGCGTCGCCCACCGTATATCCTTGTAAATTCAACTTTTCGATCAACTCGACAATTGCCTTGTGTTCTTTTTCTTCTTCCTTTCCCAGTTCTTTCATGTCACCAATAATGAAGAGTTTGTCGGGATGCGAATTTGCAGCGAAACTTTCCAAAGCAGAACGCATACTCGTTGGGTTCGCGTTGTAGCAATCAAGAATCAAGGTGTTTTTCTCTGTTTTTTTGACTTGAGAGCGGTTATTCGTCGGTGTGTATTCTTCGATCGCTGCTGAAATATCGGTTGCAGGAACGTCGAAGACTATTCCGAAGGTCACAGCAGCTAGGTAATTGTAGAAATTGTATTTCCCAATCATTTGAGTCTTTAACACAGGCGAAGTATATGATTCATACATCCATTTCATTTCAACAAAAGGGGAGAGGTCGACCAATTCTCCGCGAATATCACCGTTTTCCGTTCCGTAATTGACTGTTTTCACTTCTTTCGGAAGCGCATTTTTGAGAATTTCGTCATCGGCGTTGTAGACAATTAGACCATTAGACGATTCAATAGACTCGTATAATTCACGTTTTGTTCTGAGCACTCCTTCAAATCCTCCAAATCCTTCTAAATGCGCTTTTCCAATATTCGTAATGATGCCATGTGTAGGTTCAGCTATTATACTTAACTCTTCAATGTCCTTGAAACGATTTGCTCCCATTTCAATAATGGCAATCTCATGCTCGGGTTTCATTCGAAGGAGGGTGAATGGAACGCCCAAATGATTGTTCAGGTTTCCGATTGTTGCGAGAACGTTGTATTTCTGACTGAGAACGGCATGAATCAATTCTTTGGTAGATGTTTTTCCATTACTACCTGTAATCCCAATAACTGGAATATCGAATTGTTTTCGGTGATGATTCGCTAATTCTTGAAGCCATTTAACACTGTTTTCAACGAGCGTCATGCCAGACGTATCGGTGAAATAGGTCTCATTATCAACAATGACATGTTTCGCACCGCTTTCTAGTGCTTTCGCGGCAAACGTATTACCGTCGAAATTTTCTCCTTTAATACAAACGAAGATACAGTCTGATTGAATTTTTCGGGTATCGGTGCAAATTCCGCTAGAATCTAAAAACAGCTGGTAAAGTGTATTCATGTTACAAATATACCGCTCGGAAGAATTGGTTGTATCAATTAAGTGATTGCCTTGTCAATACACACTTGTTTAAAACGAAAAAGCCCAGATCAAATGATCCGGGCTTTTCAATATTTGTGAAAGAATAATTACTTCTTCTTTTTCTTTTTTCTACCGTAGTTGAAACCAGTAGGGGAACCAACTCGATCCATAGCACATCTAAATCCGATAGCATCCGTTGCTTGGTCTTCATCCAAGAAGCGACGGTTACTTGCAACCAACCAGTAAGCTCTGTCTTTCCAAGAACCTCCTTTGTAAACTCTTGATTTATCAGAAATCAATGTTGTTGGCCAAGAAGTTCTGTCTCCTGGTTTTACTTGCTGTCCATCCAAGCTGTACTCTTCGTGTTGATCTTGGTACATTACCAATCGTGGGTCACGCGTTGCTTGGTTGATATCATTCTTACGATCATCATTGTCGTAGAAGATAGAACTTTCGATATCACCGTCGAGGTAGTCAATGTAATCAGACTTACGGTAGTTCAAACGTCCAATGTTTTCTTCTTCCGTTACTTCGCGGTATTTCAATTTACCTGGTGTGTTCAAGATAAACTCGTTGAATCCTTCACGCAACATTGAAATGATTTCGAATGCATACTCTTCACCTTCTGGACCTTCACGGATTTCGTCAGCAAAGATTCCATCAAACAAGTTGTCTTGAATGTAAGTAGATGCTTCAATGTCGTACTTCTCGTTTTTCATTGTAAGTGCAACGTCAACTACTTCGTTGATATCTCTCAAAAGTGCCAATTCAATTGAATCTTTCACTTTTCCGTGAGAAACATAGAATGGATCTGGAGCATAACCAGTAAGAGAAGGGTTACGAGATTCAATGTTACGAGCCAATCCAGTTGGGATGATTGTATCATTTGGATCGTGCTTGTCTGCTGAAATACGTTGGTAACGGATACGCTCGAATTCGTTAAGGTATTCTTTCATACCGTGAACGTCGTATTGTACTTGCGTACTTTTCACTTCGATACTTCCTTGGTTGTTCAACAATTTTGTTTTGAAGACATTTCCACGGAATGGACGGAATTCATCATATTCTTCGCTTGTCAATGGACGGTAAACATCCAAAACCCACTCAGAAACGTTACCTGCCATGTGGTAAAGACCGTAATCGTTTGGCCAGTAAGATTCAACTGGAGCTGTAACGTCTGCACCATCGTTCAAGTTTCCTGCAACTCCCATGTAATCTCCACGACCTCTTACGAAGTTCGCACGAATTTGTCCTGTAAATTGCTCTTCATCTTGACGAACCCAGTGACCGTTCCAAGGGTAGAGGCGACGATCAGTGATGTTTTCAGAACCTTCTTCCAAGTTTCCGATCAAACCAGTCGCGGCAAATTCCCATTCAGCCTCTGTTGGTAGGCGGTATCGTGGTAGAAGAATTCCATCCTCCATACGAACGATACGTGTTCCTAATTTTTTACCATCCAAATTGGAAGGGTTCAAATCTTTTACGTTGCGAACAAGTCCTTCTTCGTATTGACCTGCGTAATACGCTTCAGTGTTGAATGTCGCATCATCACGCTGATCGATGTTGAAGTCTAAGATACCTTCACGAATAAGGATGTATTCGTTTACACGATCCGTTCTCCATTTACAGTAATCATTTGCTTGCAACCAAGAAACACCAACAACAGGGTAGTCGCGGTACGCTGGGTGACGAAGATAGTAATCAACGTATTTTTCGTTGAATCCTAACTTTGAACGCCAAACCAATGTATCTGGAAGTGCATTCTTGTATACCATTGGGTATGTCTCATTGTACGCACGAGAAATCCAGTACAAATATTCCAACCAGTGGAAGTTTGTTACCTCTGTTTGATCCATGTAAAAGGAAGAAACAGTAACACGCTGTGCTCTGTTGTTCCAATCATGCATTACATCTTGCTCGGCGCGACCCATTGTAAATGTTCCACCCTCAACGAGTAGAAGTCCGGGACCTGTTTCCTGATCAACAAATGGTACCTTTTGGAAACCACCTGTTCTCGGGTTGTTGTAGTCCCACCCCGTCGTGTTAGAAGCCTCTCTCGAACACGAAGTGATGAAGAAAGCTCCTACAAGCGCAATTGATAAATAGCTTAAAAATCGCATATTGTTACTTTTGGTTTTCATAATTCTTGATTCACAAATTTACTCATTACAACGGATCAGCAATAAATAGTTACACTTTTTAGAAAGAAGGACAAGAAATTGTTCTAAAAGATAAGGGTTTGTCCTTACAATTAAAGTTAATTCCTAGTGATACTTCGTGTGATCCTCCTGACACACCGTTGTTTAGTTTAGATACAGTTACATCATAACTATACCCCAATTTAAATTTGCCTGTGTTTACTCCGATGGCCAAAATAAATGCATCTCGGTTACGGAACCAAGCTCCAACATTAAATGCTCCATACTTTACGTAGGTACCGATGTTGATCTCTTGGAAGCCATTCTGATACTGATAAATTACGTTAGGCATAATCGAAGTGACATTTGAGTACTGCGATTTTTGTCCTAACTTGATTTCTGCTCCCATGTGTCCTGTCATACGAATAGGAAGACGTGAGTCTCCAACTATCATCGATTCATTCGGACGATTCAAGTGATGAGCCGCAAAACCAAAGAAGAAATTTTTGCTGTATCCAACAACTCCTGCTGAGGCGTCAAAGAAATAACGTGATCCTCCTCGAGGAACATCTCCAGTTGCATAAATGAAACCACGACGTGGGTCGATCATGTCTCCAAATGTTAACTTGTCCCAATCAACAGTTTTGTTGAACATAGAAGCTCTGGCTCCAAAAAGCATGGAGAATTTTCGGTTTACCTTCAAGTGGTAAGAATAAATTAAACCGAGCATCGTCGTGTTAATTGTTCCTTGCGCTTGTCGATCGTGTAATCCGATTACTCCAATTCCTCCAGAAATGTTCTTGAAATATTGGTCATACGAAGCACTGTATGTTACATAGCTTCCGGATAAGTTTGGCCACTGGTTTCTGTAGTTCATTGCAAAACGTGGACATCCGTTCGAACCAGCAAAGGCGGGGTTCAGGTAGATGGGGTTAGCGTAGAACTGAGTGAACTGTGGGTCCTGCGAATAGGCATTGCCTGCAGCTATGCTGAGAAGGCTAAATGTCAGTAAGTATTTGATACGTCTCATTAAATCGGTTAATGGTGATCCGATTACTCTATAACGGGATTCTTAAAATAAAGTTACAAATATTACAAAATGAGTATAATATTCAAAGAATTGTTGCGTTTTTTTGTTTGATGAGAAAAGACACTGATATTTGCAATATGAAAACAAGAACATTGTTCAATACTAATATATTACTTTTTACTGTACTAAACCTTTTAGTATGCGCAAATTACGGGTTCGGACAAGAAGATGTCATTTTGGATATCGCGTGGGAGGAACCAATGGAAATTCAATATGGAGAACAAATTGTTACGATTCCGAAAATTGTTGGACAAGAATTGGATGGAAAACGACCGAATTTTTTCTGGAGAGAAAAGATTAATACGCAAACTCCGTTGAATGTCGAGCTGGAAATTTTGTCGACAGCTCCAGCTGATCCAAAAGAGGTTGAATTTCTCAATAGTCAGTACATCGAAGTTGGTGAGCCTGATTACTTACTGACAATTTCGAACGCGGCATCTGAAAAACATGCGGTATTGAATTTGTTTCCATTTGTGCGTGTGGGATCTAGTATTCATCGTGTGACACAAGTGGAGGTGAAATATTCGAAGGCACCGCCAACTGTGAATGTTTTTCAAAAGAATTTTGCAACAAGTTCTGTATTGCAAAGTGGATCGGGTGTTTGGCTCAAAATTGCTGTTACGGAAGATGGAATCCACAAAATTGATTACGATTTTCTTCAAACACGATTGGAACCTTTGGGAATTGACATGGCTTCGCTAAATCCAGATCATATCAATGTTTATGGGAATGGTGATGGTGTATTGCCTGAGTTAAACAGTGATCCTCGTACGGATGATTTGGCGAAAAATGCGATTCAAATCGTAGGAGATGGAGATGGTTCGTTCGATGAAGATGATTATATCTTGTTCTACGGATGGGGCCCGAATAGAATTAAGGTTCAAGGAGGAGAATTGACGCAAGAGCGAAATACATATTCGACTGTCTCTTGCTATTTTATTAATGTAAATACTGGTGGGACACCATTGAGAATTCAGACGTTGGCGAGTTCAACGAACGCAGTAACGAATAATATTACATCCTATTCCTATTTCAGAAAACATGAGAGCGAGACCGTTTCACTGGTGAAGGGAGGAAAGCGTTTTTATGGAGAATTGTTTGATACGGATTTGACCAAAACATTCTCGTTAGCGGCGCCCGATGTAACTCCGTCTAGTACAGCGTCATTTAAAGTGTTTTTAGCGACAAACTGTAATTCATCGTCGGGAAATACGCAAAGTTACAAAGTAAACGGAACCTTAGTCGCATCTGACGATCTTCCAGTAGTAGGGGAAGATTTTAAGCGGGGCTCTCAGGCTTTTCAATATTCGAATGCGACATCTGCCATGGCAGTTCAAATGACTATCACCCGTTCGTCTCCTGCCATTTTAACGTACTTGGATTACATAGAAATGAATGTTCGTCGAAATCTGGTAATGATGGACAATCAGTTCAATTTTAGAGATATATCAACTGTTGGAGCGGGAAATGTGGGAAGCTTTAACCTTTCCGGAATTCCTTCCAGTGGTTTTGTGTGGGACGTAACCGATCGACATGTTCCGAAATTGATTCAAGGAACGGCGAGTGGTACAAACTTCACTTTTGAAGCTGATTTAGATTCACTGCGCGAGTTCGTGGCGTCAACAGGTATCGGTTTCAAGGTCCCTATTTTTGTAAGCAATGTGGAGCCGCAAAACTTGCATGGCTTGGATCAAGCGGACTATCTGATTGTAACGAATAAAACGTTTATTGGGCAAGCAGAACGTTTGGCAAATCTTCACCGAGCGAATGGAATGACGGTACATGTGGTAACATCAGAACAGGTGTACAACGAATTTAGTTCAGGTGCACAAGATGCAACGGCGATTCGAATGTTTGCGAAGATGTTCTACGATCGTGGGGCTTCGGCTCCTGAAACGCGTCCAAAGTATTTGTTGCTATTTGGTGACGGTACATTCGATCACAGAAATCTCGTTTCCAATTCGAACTATTTGGTGACCTACCAGGTGGATCAATCAGAAAATCATATATCAGCGCTTGTGACAGATGATTATTTTGGTCTTCTTGATGACTCAGAAGCTATTAGTCCAAATGACGAGATGGATATCGCTGTAGGACGTTTGTTGATCTCATCCAATGAAATTGCAAAAGAACAAGTGGATAAAATTCAGCATTACATGCGAAATGGATCAAACTTGTATTCAACGGCTAACACGAATTGTTCTTCAGATAACGGTTCTTCAACCTTCGGCGATTGGAGAACGAAGTATGTTCAAATTGCAGACGACGAAGAAGATGGGTATTTCGTGAATATCGACTGTGAACCAGCGTACGATTCTTTAAAAACAAATCATCCTGATATTAATACGGATAAAATTTATCTCGATGCCTTTCAACAGGTGACAACCGCAGGAGGTCCTAGATATCCTGATGTGAATGATAAAATCAATGACCGAATTGAGCGAGGAGCTTTGGTGATTAACTATGTAGGGCATGGTGGAGAAGTAGGTGTGGCAGAAGAACGCGTGATTACTGTACCGCAAATAAAAGACTGGAAAAATATTGATCGACTTTCATTGATTGTTTCTGCAACATGTGAGTTTACGAAGTATGATGATCCAGATCGTGTTTCGGCTGGAGAATGGGCATCACTCAACCCTTACGGAGGAGCAATTGCTTTGATGACAACCACGCGATCGGTTTATTTTGGAGTGAACTCAGCAACAATTAGAGAGTTTGTTTCCCGCGTGTTTGAACGTGATGCTTCTACCTTTGAGCCTCATACTTTTGGGGAAATTATGCGCCTCACGAAGAATAACTCTGGAACTACAAACAACCGTAGAAGCTTTACACTAATTGGAGATCCTGCTTTGCAAATCGCCTTACCAAAAGTTAATGTGGTGACAGATAGTATCAACGGACTTGATCCAGCATTGGTGATGGATACATTGAGTGCATTGAGTAAAGTAACCATTAAAGGACACATGGAAGATTTTAATGGGGCACCACTTACTTCTTTCAACGGCGTACTTTATCCTACAGTTTTTGATAAGATTAAGACGCAAAATACACTTGGGAATGATGCAGATTCTCCGATCGTCGATTTTGAAATTCAGAATAATAAAGTCTACAGCGGTAAGGCTAGTGTGACAAACGGAAACTTTGAATTCACTTTCGTTGTCCCAAAGGATATTAACTATTCTTACGGGGCTGGAAAGTTGAGCTATTATGCTGAAAATGGTTCCTTTGACGGAATAGGAGTAGATCACCGATTCTTGGTAGGTGGAATTGATCCGAATGGTATTAATGACGTCGTTGGACCGGATATCGAATTATTCCTCAATGATGAAAACTTCGTGAATGGCGGAATTTCCGACGAAACTCCAATCTTGATTGCTAAATTGTATGATGATAACGGAATCAATACGGTTGGGAATGGAATTGGACATGATTTGATTGCAGTACTCGATGGAGAAACAGGAAATCCAATCGTATTGAATGATTATTACACGGCAGATTTGGATTCATATCAATCGGGTGAGGTTCGTTACAATTTCACGGAGCTCGAGCCAGGATCGCACACATTGTCAATCAAAGTGTGGGATGTAAATAATAATTCTTCTGAAGCGACAATTGAGTTTGTGGTTCGAGCAAAAGAAAATGTCGAGCTAGAACATGTGTTAAATTACCCGAACCCATTTACAACAAGTACAGACTTCTTCTTCGAGCACAATCAAGCATGTGTAGATTTAGATGCACAGATTCAGATTTTTACCGTTTCAGGACGATTGGTGAAAACAATTAACGAGTCCGTTCAATGTGATGGTTTCCGTTCAAAAGGAATTCATTGGGATGGCTTGGATGATTTTGGTGATCAATTGGCGAAAGGAGTTTATGTTTACAACGTCAAAGTAAGAACACCAGAAGGTGAAATTGCTGAAAAAACGGAAAAATTGGTTATTTTAAGGTAGGTCATACAATAAAGGGGTTCCATTTACGTATATTTGCCAGTCGAAAGCGCTATTAAATTATGATAAACAACATCAGAAATACAGTCATTTTCTCACTATTTGCCTTTTCTTCATTGGCCCAACAAGGTGGAGCAACAGATGACGATCTTCAATTGAATACAATCACCACTGCGGTGCCATTTATGTCAATTACACCCGATTCTAGAGCAGGAGCGATGGGAGATGCGGGAACAGCGTTGAGCGCATCAAGTACTTCGTTGTATTGGAACACGTCTATGTTGAACTTTGCAGAGCAAAAATCAGCAATCAGTATTTCCTATACGCCTTGGTTAAGACAGCTTACAAACGATATTCACCTTTCATATTTGTCAGGTTATTATAAAATTAACGAACGCCATGCTATTGGTGGTGCTTTGCGTTATTTCAACCTTGGAGAAATTACATTTACAGACGAATCGGCAAACATTATTCGTGAGGATAAACCAAGTGAGTTCGAACTTACGGCTGGATATGCTTTCCGATTATCGGACAAGATGAGTGTTGGTTTGAATGGGAAGTTTGTGTACTCAAACTTAACTGGAGGATTGCCAGTTGCAGGAGCAGATACGCGACCAGGAGTAGCGGGAGCAACTGACATCTCGTTCACATACAGTTCAGATGAAGCGAAGATTGGATCTACAAGAGGAACCTACAATTTCGCAGCGACCATTAACAACATCGGTAACAAAATAGCTTATTCGAGTTTGGCAAGTACTTCTCGTGATTTCCTTCCAATGAATTTGAAGATTGGAAACGCGTTTGTTGCTGACTTCGATCAATACAATCAGGTAACATTTTCGATTGATGTTCAGAAGTTACTCGTTCCAACACCTCCAACGTATGATTTAATTGATACGGACAATGATGGAACACCCGAGCTTGTGCGTATCGCAGGAAGAGACAATAACGTTGGGGTTATCTCTGGTATGTTACAATCATTCTATGATGCGCCAGGAGTAGTTCTTACAGATGAAGCAACAGGAGATTACCTTCAAAATGATGATGGAAGTTACAAAATCAAAAAAGGTTCTCGATTTGTCGAGGAATTAACGGAGATCAATTTGGCTGCCGGAATGGAATGGTGGTACAACAAAGTTTTTGCTCTTCGCGGAGGATTTTTCTTCGAAAGCAACAACAAAGGGTCACGCCAGTACTTCAACTTGGGAGCAGGGTTCAAGTACAATAAGTTTGGAATTGATATTTCTTACTTAGCTGCCTTGAAACGTAACAATCCACTCGCGAACACACTTCGCTTTACACTTCGAATGGAGTTAGGAGATTCTGGATCAAGTTCATCATCGGCACCAGAATAGTATGAATATTCGTATTGGCTACGGAATTGACGTGCACCGTTTGGAGAAAGGTATTCCATTGTTTCTCGGCGGAATTCAAATCGAATCGGAGTTGGGAGCGGTCGGGCATTCTGATGCAGACGTACTTTTACACGCCATTTGTGATTCATTGCTAGGTGCAGCAAACCTAAGAGATATCGGTTATCATTTTTCAGATACAGATCCTCAATTCAAAGGGATCGACAGCAAGATTTTATTGAAACGTGTGATGGAGCTTGTTTCCGAGAAAGGCTATTCTGTTGTAAATATCGACTCTACTGTAATTATGGAGAGACCGAAGCTGAACCCACATATTCCTGCTATGCAAAAGGTTATTGCTGATATTCTCGGTGTAGACCTAGATGCAGTTTCCATTAAGGCAAGTACTCACGAAAAGGTAGACTCTTTCGGAGAAAGTCGCGCGGTAAAAGCGTATGCAGCATGCTTGCTCTCGGCTTAAGGAATTTCTGATAGTCTTCTTGTACCTAAAAACTTTCCATTTAAAGGGATTTTCCTAATTTTCCATCAAATAAATTGGATTTGGAGCAGCATCTTACAACTCTACGAGATAGATTTAAATTGGCGTTACTTCCTTCGGTTGTGCTTGGAGTTATTACCAATGTCTATGTCGGTGCAATTATTATCTACGCTGGCATTCCACTCCTTCTATTATCACCACTCGTTGGTACACTCATCTTTATCGCTGTCTACTTTGCGCTTAAGCGCTCGATGATGCCGTCTAAATTGGGTTTCTTTATCGGGGTAATCACCATCATGATTGAGGTGTGCATTCATTCGATTGCCTTTGGTTGGAACACGGGTTTTTACTTCTATTTGTTCTTACTTCCTCTTGTATTTTTACTCGAATCCAACTGGAAGATTTGGACGATCATTTTTTTTAATGTGAGTATTTTCGGAACCATCTTCGCGCTCAATTTTTTTCTGAGCGATTCCCCGAATCCTGAATTACTCAGCCAAAATGACCTTGGATTTCTTGCATATTCAAATGGTTTTGTGACGTGCCTAATTGCTGTTTCAGTAATCATCTATGGCAGTAGAACATCGTATAAGCGGGATCAATTGTTATTCAAAATCATTTCTGATCTTGAAACAAGTAACAACCAAATTGCGCAGCAACACGATCATCAAAAGATTCTACTCAAAGAAATTCATCATCGCGTAAAGAACAACCTACAGATCATTTCATCATTGCTGTCCTTGCAAACAAGGATGCTCGATGATGATCATGTGATTGGTGTACTCAACGAAAGCAGAAACAGGGTGGAAGCAATAGCGTTGATTCATAAGAAGTTGTATCAAGATGAGCAGGGAGGGAATTCGGTGGATTTCAATTCGTATCTCGAAGATTTCATCGTAAAAGAGAAGATGCTCAACCCAAAAATCAATTTTATTCTAAATGCGGAAGCCTTAATTCTCCACCTTGATATTGCTGTTCCTCTCGGACTAATCGTTTCAGAATTGATTACCAATTCCGTAAAGCATGCATTCAAAGATGTTGAGGAACCTCAAGTGTCATTGGAATTGATTCAGCTTGGCGATAAATTCGAATTGTGGGTGAGGGACAATGGTGTTGGTTTACCTAATGGATTTGACATCAATACTGAAGGTTTGGGACTTGGCGCGGATATTATTGTTGCTCTATCCGAACAGATTGATTCTGAGTTGCAATACTACAATATTAACGGAGCGAGTTGTAAAATTGTGTTCCAAAATAAAGCGCTCGAATAGGCAGTTCGTAGGGGAAAAAGAGCAATGTTTCTGGAACTCTTTTATCTTTGTCTCAGAAATAGAAATCTATGAAAGTAAATCCTCAATACAACACGAAAGAAGCCTTACTTGATTTATACAATAAGCCACTTTTGGAACTCGTTTTCGAAGCGGCAACAATTCATCGACAATATCATAATCCGAGAGAAGTTCAAATGTCTTCGCTGCTTAGTATTAAGACGGGGGGATGTCCTGAAGATTGTGGTTACTGTCCGCAAGCAGCGCGCTATCATACCGATGTTGATGCACATAAGTTGATGACGGTAGAATCCGTTTTGGAACAGGCTAGAAATGCTAAAAAGAACGGTTCTTCGCGCTTGTGCATGGGAGCAGCCTGGAGAGAGGTGAGAGATAATAAAGATTTCGATAACGTGATTGAGATGGTTCAAGGGGTAAATGCACTCGATATGGAAGTGTGTTGTACGCTGGGAATGATGTCTGAAGATCAAGCAAAACGCTTGAAAGACGCTGGACTTTTTGCGTACAATCACAATTTGGACACGTCAGCAGATTACTACGACGATGTGATTTCAACGAGAGAATACGAAGACCGTTTGAATACTATTGATAATGCGCGAAAAGCGGGAATCTCAGTGTGTTCTGGGGGAATTATCGGTATGGGGGAAGCGGTAGAAGATCGAATTGGATTGTTGATGAGCTACATGCAAATGGAGAATCCACCAGAATCGATTCCAATTAATGCCTTGGTAGCTGTTGAAGGAACGCCAATGGCGGAACAAAAGCCAATTGAGCAATGGGAAATGATTCGAATGGTTGCAACGACGCGAATTGCATTCCCTGAGTCAGTGGTTAGGCTATCTGCAGGTCGTACGAAGATGAACATGGAAGGTCAAGCTTTGTGTTTCATGGCGGGAGCGAGTAGTATTTTCGCAGGAGATAAATTACTTACAACACCTAATCCAGAGTATAACGAAGATCAGGAAATGTTCAAAATTCTTGGACTGATTCCAAAAGAAGCATTTGCGGATGGAGAGAAGCCTGTAACGAAGGAAGATCCAATTATTGTTGCTCGAAAAGAAAAGGAACGCCAGCGCGCGGAAGAATTAGCGGAAGCACGCAAGAAGGCCAAGCCAGAAGGTTTTCAACCAAGAAAAGTGACAACTGTCGAGTAGGGTAGTGGATCAAAAACTACATAAGAAATTAAATCAACGAAGGGAAAAGGGGACATTACGTTCCCTTTCTTCGTTTGAAGGAAAAATCGATTTTGCATCGAACGATTATTTAGGTTTTTCTAAGAATAATTTGCTAGCAATCAAGCATCGAGAGAAAGGAGCTACGGGGTCGCGATTAATCAGTGGTAATTCTACTCATATAGAATCGATTGAGCAGGATTTAGCGCAGTTTTTTGAGGCAGAAGCGGGCTTGTGCTTTAATTCTGGGTATGACGCGAACATTGGTGTTATGAGTTCGATTCCTCAGCGAGGAGATGTAGTATTATTCGATGAATTTGTACACGCGAGTGTTCGTGATGGAATCAGACTTTCTTTGGCGAAATCTTTGAGTTTTAAGCACAATGATCCGAAGGATTTGCGCCGTTTGATGGAGAAACATCGAGGAGATGTCATCTACATTGTTATTGAAGGATTGTATTCCATGCATGGAGATCTTTGTCCACTGCTGGAAATGGTTAATCTGGCGAAGGAATTCAATGCGTACATCATTCTGGATGAGGCACATTCTGCTGGCGTTTTCGGAAAAAAAGGAAGAGGTTTTGCACATGGCGTTGATCTTCACGAAAGTTGTTTTATTCGCCTGGTAACCTTCGGTAAAGCTTACGGAGCACATGGTGCCGTAGTACTTTGTTCTGCTGATTTGAGAGAATACTTAATCAATTTTGCTCGTTCGTTTATTTACACAACAGCACTTCCTGTATCCGCGTATGAACGCATGAAAATGGCTGCTTTGGCTCCTGAAATAGATGAGTACAGACGATCGCTACAACATCGAATCGCCTATTTTCAAGCGAAAAAATCAGGTAAATTCCAGTCAGAATCCGCTGTTAATTCACCAATTCAATTCATACGGTTCAAGGATATAAGTCAACTCAAAAAGGCAGAGAATACGCTGAAGCAGGTCGGGATTTTTGCCAAGGCAATTTATGCACCAACGGTTCCAGAAGGAAGCGAAGGATTGAGAATTTCATTGCATAGCTTCAATTCCGAGGAAGAAATTGACGCCTTAATGGATAGTTTATCCGTTTAAAATCATACTTTCGAGTTGTACAAACTGATAGAAGCAGACCATGGGAAGCGATACACATAAATTTAGAAAGCGTTTGTTGATCGGAGCATCGATCGTGTTTGTACTACTAGTAATTTTTGTCTACTTCCGATTTTCCTTTGTGTACAGTGAAGGAACACGCGTTGGAATTATCTACAAGTTTTCGAAGAAAGGAACCATTTTCAAAACCTACGAAGGTGAAATGGTTTTGCCTGGGATTCGCAATAAGAGCAAGGATGCGTCGATGTCATCGAATACCTTCAACTTTTCTGTAACGGATGAGGAATTGGCGAAAACACTCATGAAAAGTCAAGGAATGGAGGTCGAATTGCATTATCTCTATTACAATGGCGCGCTACCTTGGAGGGGCGATCGCTACGAAGATGGCGGGCAGTACATTGTTGATAAACTGGTCAGAATCAAGGACGAAAATCCAAATGGTTACGGCTTGTAGTCGCCGATTAACACAATCTATTTAAACTTTTTTCAATTGAGAATTTTCCTATCTTGAAAGGGAAACGCCTTCGGTTAGAAGTTTTTTTTCAAAAAAAATGGCAACCACTCAAGAAACTAAAGCGTTTTAGTAATAGATGTTGACTTAATAACTGCTCACAATGAAGATTTTTCTTCTCATACTGTCCTTGTTCACGATGCGTCTTGCATCTGCGGTAGAAGAGAGTTTTCATGTGTGGAAAATTGATAGTTCCGAAGAATCTTCGATATCGTTTGGTCACATGACGGCTGTTCCGTCTTCGAAAATTGTTCATTTCAGCTGGGATGTAGAGGAAGAGCAAAATGGCGATCACTTCATAATTGAAAAATCGATTGATGATGGACAAACGTGGGAGACCGTATCGCGTGTTGAATCGATCGGAAATCATAAGGAAAGACACACCTACAAAGTTTCTGAAATCAATATGGTAGAAGGAATTTCGGAATACTTCAGAGTGAGTCGAGTAGACATCGATGGTGAAAAGAAAGTGTTGGATGCAGTAAATATTGATCACCCGATTTTGACCAATATGAAGTTGATTCCTAACCCAAAAAATGTAAGAAAAGCAACAACCGTTTCGTGCGAGTCGTTAATTTGCTCAGAAGGAGAAATGAACATTTACAATCGGAACGGAGAGCTTGTCGAGCAGCGAAGACTGAACCTTTCAAAAGGCTACAATCGCTGTCAAATTGAAGTGAAAAATCTCGCTCCCGGCGAATACCGCGTGTCGATCAAAGATGAGTTCGATAATACATTGACGAAACGACTCGTGGTTCATTAATCGCCATAAAAAAACCATCCACTCGATAATTTGAGCGGATGGTTTACTTTATTTTTTTCTGAATTATTTGTCTACTTCTACAGTAGCCATTTCTTCAGATTGATATTCTCCAGCATCTAATTTTGCTTTCATTTTGCTAAATGTTTCAATCGTGTATTGAACATCTTCCAATGTATGTGCAGCAGTTGGAATCAAACGAAGCATAATCACATCTTTCGGTACAACCGGATAAATCACAATTGAACAGAAAATATTGAAGTTCTCGCGAAGATCAAACGTTAAGTTTGTTGCTTCAGCTAAGTTTCCTTGTAAGAAAACAGGTGTTACACACGAGTTTGTCTCACCGATGTTGAAACCAGCTTCAACCAATCCTTTTTGCAAGTTACTTGCGATTTCCCACAAACGTGCTTTGTGCTCTGGTTGTGTTCTCAAAAGCTCCAAACGCTTGCGCGCTCCAACAACAAGTGGCATTGGCAACGACTTCGCGAATACTTGCGAACGCATATTGTAACGTAAGAATTCTACAATGTTTTCTTCAGCACAGATAAATGCACCGATCGAAGCCATTGATTTCGCGAATGTTCCGAATAAAATATCGATTTCATCGTGAACACCTTGCGCTTCACCAGAACCTTGACCTTTTTCACCAACTGTTCCGAAACCGTGAGCATCATCAACGAAAAGTCGGAAATTGTATTTTCCAGATTTTCTGAAGTCAACGATTTCTTTCAACTTTCCTTGGTCTCCAGCCATTCCGAAAACTCCTTCCGTGATAACTAGGATTCCTCCGCCAGTGTTATTTACAATTTTCGTAGCACGCTCCATTTGCTTGTCGAAGCTTTCCATGTCGTTGTGCTTAAATACGAAACGTTTTCCTGCGTGAAGACGCATTCCATCAAGGATACAAGCATGAGATTCACTATCGTAAACGATTACGTCATTTCGATCTACTACGCTATCAATAGCCGAAACCATTCCTTGGTATCCAAAGTTTAGAAGAATCGTATCTTCTTTTTCCATGAATTCTGAGATCTCAGCTTCAAGCGCTTCGTGCTCGCTTGTTTGCCCTGTCATCATTCTCGATCCCATTGGGTAAGCTAGTCCCCAGTCTGCAGATGCTTTAGCATCAACTTCTCGGATTTCAGGATGGTTCGCCAATCCCAAATAGTTGTTTACCGACCAAACGAGACATTCTTTCCCGCGGAAAATCATTTTGTTCCCGATTTCACCCTCCAACTTTGGAAAAGTAAAGTACCCGTGAACTCCTTTTGAATACTGCCCCAATGGACCGCGATTCTTTCTAATTTTGTCAAATATATCTTGAGCCATAGAATTTTTTTTGCGCATGAAGCCCGTCTTTTCGACTGCTCAGCGCGTATTTGCAGGTACAAAAGTAGTGGTTTTTAGAGAAACGCCTCTTTCACAGGTTCTTTTTTATCAACACACCGAGAATAATAAATCGATTAAAGGCCTTTTTCTTCGGACTTAATACCGATTTTTGCGTCAAATTTTCGTGAAGATTGAGTGAATGTAAGTGGCTCAGACCTTGCTTTTTCAGAGGAATGCGCTTAGAAAGGGATTGATGAAGAGTGGAAGGAGGTGTTAAAATATTCATTGAGATCGAGGAAAATGTTAATTATCTAAAGGAAACAGACACAATTTATTCATTGTTTTGCAACGTTTGCGTATCTTCGATATAATGTTACGATGGCTACTAATATGTGTACTCCCATTCGTGTTCGGAACAACCACTGTGCAGGCACAATGGCAGTGGGTCGATAACTCGGTTGGAACGGCTGGTTTCGAAAGAGTCTATGACGTAGCAGTTGATGATGTCCGAAATGCGATTTACTCCGTTGGATGCATCGATGGAGTACCCAATTTTCCCGAAATTTCAAACACAAGCCTTGGTGGTGGTAAAGATGGTTTCGTTATGAAATACGATACCGCTGGAGTGGTAGTATGGGCATTTGCCGTTGGAGGAACGAACAATGATTGTATCTCCGCTGTTGATGTTGATACCACTACGGGGAATATTTTTGTGACGGGGTCAATCGTTGGTAATATGGTAGACTTGAGTGGTACTGGTGGAGGAGTGCCCGGCTCCGTTTCAGGGGTAAATGGTCAGGATGGGTTCGTTGCCTCCTACAACGATTTGGGACAGCTTTTATGGTTCGATTTAATTGGAGGTTCTGGCTTTGATGGTGGTATTGACCTTACGGTGAATGAAGGGGGAGTTTACGTACACGGATATTATGCCAATACAGGACTGCTATCATCCTTACTTTCTGTTGTGCTTCCGATTGGAGGCGAACTGAATAATTTCGTGATGGCATTTGATAAATCGAATGGTAATTTCTTGTGGGATGCTATTATGACGTCTTCTTCTGATGATTATTATGTGCCTTCGAATAATGATGAAATTAGCCGAATGGGAATCACTTCTGACGCCAATAATATCTATCTCGTTTCGCAAAAAGGAGGTGATAATTATCGGATACGGGATGCCTCTGGAGGTGTGGCAACTACTATTTCAAATCCAGATAAGGATTTTGTAGTAACCTCTTACACAAACGGTGGAGTGCACAACTGGTCTGTTCTATACGATAACAATGGAACGGAGGTGTATGGACTTGATATCACAAATGATTGTAGTGGCGTCTACGTTACTGGGACGATGCACAATGGCGGAGTAACACCGGGCGGAACAGTTATATATTCCATGCACGATGACTTTATTTTGTCAAAATTGAATAAGTCGAACGGGAATGAGTTGTGGGTGAAAGAGTTTAACAGTTTATATGAGCATGACGACTATTTTGTTGGTCTTGACGCTGATGGATATGGAAACCTTTACGCTGTTGGACGATTGAGAGGAACAGCAACTTCTTTAAATTCAGAATTTACATACGTATCTGGTCCTCCATATAGTGAGGTGATGATCGCACATTTCTATACAGACGGAGCATTTCAAAGCTTTGAGACTTACTCGAGTTCTGATGACTCTTGGGCGATGAGCGTTGGAACCTATAAAAATGAGAAGTACGTTGTAGGTGGATATTATAGCGGTAGCTTATCGTTCGATGGAATGGTTGTAAGCAACGCGGGCACAGATAATGCCTTTGTAGCAGCGCGAAACTTGCAGCCTCCTATTTCATTTGTCTCTGAATCGGGGAACTCCGTTTTTTGTCAGGATGAGCCGAATCCAACTCCAATTATGAATGCAATTGCAGGAGGGACTTTTTCTGGACCACCAGAAGTTGTTTTTGCGAGCACCTCAACAGGTAAAATTGATCTGTCAAGCTCAACACCAGGCGGTCCGTATACCATAACATATACCATCGGTTCTCTCAATTGTAGTGCTCAACCTTACACGGCTCAAATTGAAATCGTAGCTGTGGACGATCCATCGTTTTCGTACGCCAACACAAACATGTGTGTGAACGAACCCAACCAGCTTCCTTCGAGTATTACATCTTCAGGAGGTACTTTTTCAACTTCGAGTGCGGTGGTTGTAGATGCGATCACAGGGGAAATAAATGCAGCTGCTTCGCCAATTGGTGGACCGTATTATATTGTGTACACTACCGATAACGCATTGTGCCCGCGACAAGATTCCATTGCGATTTACATTAAATCGACCCCAAACCCTTCCTTTACGTATGCGCAATCGACATTTTGTGAAGGAGGAAGTAACGTATGGCCCAATTTTGTAGCAGAACCCGGAGGAATATTTAGCTGTTCAAGTGGAATTGTATTTGCAAATGCTTCAACAGGTGAAATTGATCTTTCGGCCTCAACTGCTGGCGGACCGTACACCATTCAATACCTCGTATCGAATACGTATTGTGAAGATTCTACTACGTTCGTTGTCACCATTCTTCCGTATGAAGATCCTTCCTTTACCTATGTAACTGATCATTTTTGTGTGAATGAAACGAACCCAAGTGCTGCCTCTACAGTGTATTCAGGTGGCGTTTTTTCGAGTCCTACGGGACTTATAATTGCGAATGCAAGCACGGGCGAAATTGATGTGATGATGAGTCCACTTGGAGCACATGATTTGGTGTATACCACAAGTACATCGATGTGTGCTCAAAGCGACACGATTGAGGTTTTTGTGGAAGCAGCACCAGATCCGACATTTTCATATGCTCAGGCAAGTTATTGCGAACAAACAGGGACGGTAACTCCTGCATCAATTACAACACCAGGAGGTGTTTTTAGTGCTCCACCAGAGATTGTATTTATCAACACAACTACAGGAGAAATTGATTTGAATGCGTCTACACCAGGCGGACCGTACGCTATTCAATATTGGGTGTCGAACGCCTATTGTGAAGACTCGACAACGTTTTCGCTAACCATTCTTTCGGAAGACGATCCTTCTTTCTCCTACGGAGGAAATCATTTCTGTAACAATGAACCGAATGTGGTGCCCGTAACAGTGGCAACTTCTGGAGGAACTTTTACGGCAAGTGCAGGACTCACGGTTGCAAGTGCCTCGGGAGAGATTGATGTAACGAACTCTGTGCTTGGCGGTCCTTACTTTGTGTATTATACGACAAGCGGTTCTGCATGTCCGTCAACAGATTCTGTTGAAGTCTATATCGAGTCCGCTCCCGATCCTTCATTTGGATATGCTCAATCAAGTTATTGCATCACCGAAGGGTTAATTTCCACTGATTTTATCACGACTCCAGGAGGTACGTTCAGTGCTCCTCCCGAAATTACTTTTGGGAACAGTGCAATTGGTGAAATTGATCTGACTTCATCCACTCCGGGCGGTCCTTACAGCATTCAATACCTCGTTTCCAATGCGTATTGTCAAAAATCAACAACAGTAGCTATTACGATTCTCGATCAAGATGAGCTCACTTCAGTTGATTATAATTCCAGCGCTTTTTGTATTTCAGATGACAATCAACTTCCTATTATCTATGGGCTTACGGGAGGTTCTTTCTCTTCAGAGGCGTCATTGGAACTCGTGGATGTTACAACAGGAGAAATTAGTCCATCCTCGTCAATTCCTGGAGGTCCGTATGAAATGAAATATGTGACGCCCGGTACGTGCCCCGATAGTGTGGAATGGCAAATTTCTATCAATGATGAATTAACTGCATATGCTGGGGAAGATCAGCAATTGTATTTTTCAACGAAGTCTTCATTAGATGCGGACGATCCTTTGGCAGGAACCGGGGAATGGGGAGCATCCTCCTCTGCGCTTATTACAGATGTAATGGATTCAAAATCGGATGTAACGAATTTGAGCGTTGGCAATAACATATTTACATGGACAGTTTCCGATGGAGTTTGTCCTTCTGTTTCCGACGATATTATAATTCATGTTGAAGATTTATTCATTCCGCAAGCGATAACACCAAATGAGGACGGCAAGAATGATTACTTCGAATTGCGTTCTTTGGATGATGTAATATGTGATTTGAAGATTTTTAACCGCTGGGGACAAGCCGTATACGAAAACAGTGATTACCAAAATGAATGGTACGGGCAAAATCAAAATGGCGATCAATTGGAAAATGACACGTACTTTTACGTCGTTTTAATTGATGATTACCTTGAGTATAAGGGATATGTGGTGTTGAAAAAATGAGGTTCGTTGTAGTCATATCGATTCTAGTTTCCTTCCATTCGTTTGGGCAATATACTCCGCTGCAAAGTCAATACTTGTTTAACTCAATTGCACTGAATCCGGCAGCAACAGGAAGCGAAGATGTGATGAGTATTGTTGGAACTTTCCGAGCGCAATGGGTAGGTTTTCCTGGAGCACCAACAACGCAGGCGTTAACGGCACATGCTCCGCTTAAGGATATGAATTCAGCATTGGGAGTGCAGTTGGTGTGCGATCAAATTGGTGTAGACAAACGAACGGCAATCAACGGTTTGTATTCATATAAGTTCCGATTTGCGAACTCCAATCTTCGATTGGGAATATCCGGAGGAGTAAACCTTGTCCAGTCGAATTATGCCGACTTAGAAGTATTTACAGAAGGAGATGAGCAAATTTCGAGTAATTCACCTGTTGGAGTATTGCCGAATTTCGGAGTAGGAGCGTACTACCGAGCGGAAAAGCACTTTCTAAGTTTTTCGATTCCAACACTTTTGGGACATCGTTTTGAGAACAATCACTTCCGAAGCTATAACGATTTGAAGAATTACAACTTTCTATTTGGAGGAGGATACGAATTCCATTTAAAGAACGAAATGGTGCTCAAACCTTCGACACTTTTGAAGTTTAGAATGAACAATCGACCACAGTTCGACATCAATGCGCAGCTGCAATTGAACTCCATGTTCGAAGTAGGGCTTTCATACAGAACAGAGGAAGCAATTATCGGGCTTTTTGAGGCGAAAATTACAGATCAATTTCACGTGATGTATTCGTTTGGAATGCCTGTGAGCGAACTGGCGAAATATACATTTGGTTCACACGAATTAAGTATCAAGTACAATTTTCTATATAAATCGAATACGCAAAGTCCGCGTTTCTCTGGATGGTAAAAAGCATTTTGACATATATTGCTATCTGTATCTCAGGGTTTGGGCTGAGCCAAGAATCGTCTCAATACACGGTGGAGAAATTGGTGTTTCCAATGAATGGAGAAGTCTATGCACCCGCATTTTGGGATTCTTCCCTCGTAGTTTGTGGTACGCGAAAGGATCGAATAGGACGCACCCTGCTAGATAAAAATGGAAAAGAACCAATCGATTTGTACGAAATTGTCAAAGAAGGTGAAGCTTATGTCTACCAACGATTTGATCCAGCATTTCGATCTGATTTCCACGATGGGCCGATTTCATTCAATGCGGATGGTTCACATTGCATCATTTCAAGAAATTTACGACTCGATCAAAGGTTTAAAGCTTCGCAACCAGAAGACAATTTTCTAGGACTTTTTGAAAGTTTTAGAGATAGCAGTGGATGGTCGGAACCAATACCGTTAGAGATAAATAACTCCAATTACAGTTGTACACATCCTGCGCTTTCTGCAGATGGAAAAACAGTCGTGTTTTCGAGCAACATGCCTGGAGGTATGGGAGGATTTGACCTGTGGAAGATTGAAAAGGTAGAAGGAAAATGGTCGAAACCGATAAATCTTGGGAAGGAAATCAACACTTCAGGAAACGAATTCTTCCCTACGTGGATTGAGAACACACTTCATTTTTCGTCGAATCGTGGAGAATTGGGAGGACTCGATATTTACCGAGTAGATGTAATTGACGGGATACCGAGCGTAAATTTGTTGGCAGAACCAATCAGTAGCAACAACGACGACTTCAACCTTATTTCTAGAACAAATGGAAGAAGCGGCTATTTTTCATCCAACCGAAGTGGAGAAGATCAGTTGTGGAGCTTCGTTCGGAACTTTCCTACTTTCGAAAATTGTGATTCTCTAGTGAATGACGACTTCTGTTATACGCTTTACGAAGAAACGGCCTATGAATTGGGAGGAATTTCTTCCTTGACGTATCAATGGGACATCAACGGAGTGAAGCAATATGGCTACGAAATCGACTATTGTTTTCCATCGCCTGGAATCTATGAGATTAGCGTGGATATTATCGATACAATCATCAAAAAAACATACGCAAATCAGGCCAGCTATACGCTCGAATTGAGCTATGAGGAACAGCCCTATATTTCTTCTCCAGACTCAGTTCAGGTGGGGCAACGGTTCTCGCTAAATCCAGACAAAACCTATCTGCCAGGTGTCGAAATTGAAGAGTACTACTGGCTATTTTCAGATGGAGCTACTTACATATCGAATCGTCCCACACATAGTTTCAAGCAAGAAGGAGCGTATGAAGTGATACTTGGCGTTGTCGGAACTAAGAATGGTGAACCGTTCAAGGATTGTTCCTACAAATATATCGTAGCAACCAATGATTCCATTAGCCAGAATGCGCTCGGAGTTGTTAAGTCGATGGGGGCGTTTGAGAATGACGAAACAATGAGGGAGAATAATCCTCCAATGCAGAATACGGACTCAACCTTGGTTGTACACAGTATTGAAATTGCTTCTTCGGATGAGGAATTACCCGATTCATCGGAGGTATTGGCTCCAGCCTTGAACAACTACATCGTAAATACCTTGTTTGACACGGAGGATTCAGTGTACATTTATTCGGTAGGAGAGTGGATGAATATTTCGGATGCGCACGATACATGGTTGGACCTCGTAGAAATGGGATATGAAGAAGCGATTGTTTTCTCAAGAGAAAAGGAAGCACTGAGCGGATTGCCGTTGAACGAGTCATTCACCTTGGAAGATGTGAAGTTTGAAACCAATAAATGGGAGATCAACCCAGCCGCTGAAAAACGATTACAGTTCTTGGTATTATTATTGAAAGAGTTCGATCATGTCAAATTGATGATTTCTGCGCACACGGATGATGTTGGAGATAAAGAAGATAACTTAATTTTGTCGGAAAAACGAGCAAAAGCAATAAGTGATTATCTTGCGAATGCGGGTATCTCTACAGATCGTTTAGTGAGTGAGGGATTGGGAGAAACACAACCAAAGTTCTCCAATGAAACCGAGGAAGGAAGAGCGAAGAACCGCCGCGTTGAATTTGAGTTAATGACAACAGAAAAGGTAGAAAACGTAAATGATTAATTACATGAAACTAATTTACTCGGTATTCATTATACTGATCACATCGAATATAGTAATGGCGCAGTCAGTACCTGCTCCCGAGGAAAATATTCCCTATTTAGTCACCTTCGGAGCGAATGGAGATAAATCTTGGGGAGATGACGATTTTTGTCAAATTTTCTTCTTTGTTGTTCCAAAAACACAAAAATCTTCGGTGTATTTCCGCGTGTATGATCCAGGAACGGGCAGTTCAATCGATGAGAAAAAAGGAGAATTCAATACCAAAACAAAATTTGCCGTTTTCGGTGGAACAGGATGTATCACAAACAAAGATGCACGAGGAACCGACCCAAAAGGGAAGTGGTACAGCGGAAATATATTATCCCATAAGATTTTCGGGAACGAATATGTGGATGATTGGTATACGTTCGGACCGTTCAACCCGACATCTGGAGAATATTCTAAAAAGTATGGCGGATATGTGTTCAAAGTAAGTGCACGTGGAATTTCTGGAGATGATGGCAACCTGTACAAGTACTTCATGAGTACGTCCAGTTCATCAAATGTTCCTGTGGAAGGAGGAAATGCATTCACGTTTGAATACACATTCCGACTAAATGATAAACCCGGAGAAGTTTCACACGTGTATCCTTACATTGATAGCAACGTGGTTTCCGTTAAGCAAGGAAATTTCGATTGGGACAACGACGGTGATTTGAAGATCATCACCAATACGCGTTTGAGCATTCCTTTACAGAAGTCGGGTGACGGTGACTGGGGACGAAGCGAGCATAAAGTAGTGGAAGCAGAGAAGGAATCAACATTCGATGTTCAGTTTCACAAGAACAAAGCGGCTCCAGCAAAAAACAATAACATCAGTTTTTACATTACCAACCAATATGGAGAATCCATGCCTTTTTACACGGTTCCAATAGGCGGAATACCTAAACCAAAATCAGTCATTCGAATAACCAAAAAGAAATAATGAAATTTCTACTTCTACTTGTACTAACAACATCGTGTTTATCCTTTCAGAGTAGTGCTCAGAATTTTCGATTTATTGAGTACGGAATTGAGGATGGAATCAATCAGAATTTCATCTACTCAATGGATCAAGATGCACGAGGATATTTGTGGATTGGAACAGGTGAGGGACTTTACCGTTATGACGGACAGAACTTTAAGTCATTTACAACCAAGGATGGCTTAGCGGAGGATGTTGTTACGTGTACGGTGGTAAGTGATAATGACATTTTATGGGTTGGACATAACAATGGGGGACTTTCCAGTATGGAAAATGGGAAGATCTCGAAATTTCAAGACTCTAAACAGGTAATTAGCACCATCAACGGAATTAGCTTGATGGAGGATGAAGTTTTCTTCGTGAGTCAAAATGAAGGAGTCTTCACCTTGAAAGACGGTAAGTACAAAAAGTTGGGACGGTTCGGAGCCGCTCGCTTTTACGATATTGAGCATATTGATGCAGACAACATTGTCATTGGAACAGATAATGGAATTGTTCACCTTGTGAAGAGCAAGGATAAATGGCAAAAGAAATCTTCTAGACTCAACGGTAGACAAGTAAGCGATATCGCTCAAAGCAAGGAAAAAGGAAACCTTTTTGCCGCTACAAATGATGGTTTGCTCTGCGAATTGAAGTTGGATAATGGCAAATTAATGACGCGTCAGTGGAATGCGGATTACTTGGGAGACATGCGCATTCGATCCGTGATGCAGGATGATCAAATGAATATTTGGTTAGGAACGTCCAATAAAGGTTTGATTAAAATTCCCATCACAGCAAACAATGGTAGCGCGAATGATGTTGTCATTTATAACGAAGAAAAGGGATTAAACACGAATGTGATTCAAACATCGTTTCAAGATCGAGAAGGTAGTATTTGGGTCGGTTCGTTTGGAGCTGGATTGAGCGCCATGTCGAATGATTTCTTCACCTTCTACGAGTATAAGTTGAATGACGAACTCCGAGGTGTTACAGCCATCCACATTGATCGAAATTATCGCTGGATTGGAACGAGAAATGGTTTGATCCAGACACAATTGAATGGTTCCGAAGAAATAGAAATTACCTTTCCCTCGGGAAGCAATAAGATTGAGATTTCTTCACTTTACGGTATAGAAAATCGTTTGTTCATTGGGACGAAGAATTCAGGTATGTTTATCCTGAAAAAGGATGAAACAAAAGCAAGAAAAATCAACTGGAACCTAGGTAAATTGTGTGATCAAATCAATCAAATTGATGCGAATGCCGACTTTTTGTGGATTGCGACCAACGGTGGATTGGTTGCTTTTGACTTAGAAACGGAAGAAACCGATGTGTACGGAACAGAAAGTGGTCTGGGGCACAACGCGATTCAGAGCGTAATGGTTGATTACATGGGCGACATTTGGCTAGGAACGTATAGCCGATTCGTCTATAAAATTACGGAAACGGGAATCGACCAAATTGAACTGATCGAGGTGGGGCAGCTTCAGGTGAATTGCATTGTAGAAGATTTGGAACAGAACGTCTGGATTGGAACGGCAGAGTCGGGAGTGTTCAAACTAACGAAAGATAACATTGACTACTTCTCGGTTCGAAATGGCTTAAGCTCAAACTATATCTATGCGCTGAAGCACGATAAAAACAACAATATGTGGGTGGGACATCGTGGCTCGCTGAGTAAAATCCAGAAAGGTTCCAATGCTATTTCCACGTACGATTACAATTTTGGAATTCAAGGGCAGGTTCAGCTTCGTTCAATGGCACTCGATAAAAAATCGAACCTGTGGATTGGTACCGACCAGGGAATGATCCAGTACGATGCGTCGAAGGATGTAAAAAATACCTTGCCTCCAATCATTAGCTTGGTGAAAGTGTGGATTGACGATAAACCGTACGATCCATCAGAAGAAATCATTCTTCCCTACGGGAACTACCGCGTTCAATTCGAATACATTGGTGTGAGCCTGAGAGATTCAGATAAAATTACCTACCAATACATGTTGAAGGGGCACGATAAAGTGTTCTCTGATCCAACAAAGGAAATGATCGCATCCTACGGTCGACTGGCAGATGGTGATTATACCTTCGAAGTGAATGCATTTAATGGCCAAGGAGTGGGAAATAAGGAGTTGGCAACTGTTCAAATAACCATTTCTAAACCGTTCTGGAAGCAAATTTGGTTCATTATCATTGTTTTCTTGGCTTTCCTAGGAATGATCTATGGATTCATTCAATACCGTACACTTCGCCTGCGGAAAGCAAAAGAGCAACTTCAGGACGAACTCGAAGAGAAAACGAAAGAGGTGGTTCAAAATGCGGAAAAGATTCACTTGATCAATAAAGATTTAACGGATAGTATCAACTATGCGAAGCGAATTCAAAACTCGATTTTGCCAAGCACAAAAATGCTCGATGAATTTCTACCGAATTCTTACCTCTTTTTCCAGCCAAGAGACGTGGTGAGTGGTGATTTCTATTTCATCGAAAAGATAGACAATAAGTTGATTGTGGCATGTGCAGATTGTACGGGGCACGGTGTTCCTGGAGCGTTCGTGAGTATGATTGGTTCGGTTACGTTGAGAAACATCTACAAGATGGCCAAATGGCAGTGGAAAACGCCTGATCAAGTTTTGGAACAACTCGATATTGAGGTGAATAACATTCTCCACCGTGGAGAGGAAGAATTGAGCAAAGATGCCCACATTTCCCGATCGGATGGAATGGACATCACGTTGTGCGAAATCGACCTTGATACGAAGGAGGTGTTGATTGCACAGGCGAAACGTAGGTGTTTGGTTAGAAGAAACGGAAGAGTGGAAAAGCTCAAAGGCGACAATCGTTCGATTGGTGGTTTGGATTTAATCGAAACGAATTTCAGTCTCGAAAAACTGAAGCTGGGAGAAGGAGATGCTTTGTACTTGTTTACAGATGGTTTCCCAGATCAATTTGGTGGAATTAAAGACAAAAAGTTGATGATGTCGGGCGTCTTGGAAATGCTGGAAGCGATGGAAGAAATTGATCGTGCACACCATTTGCAGGCGATTCGTTCGAATTTTGCCATGTGGAAATCTACAACGCCACAAGTTGACGACGTATTGTTTATCGGCCTTTTGTTTTAATCTTAAGTTATTTATGAGGCAATCAAATCGCTGAAGATGGGGTCAGTTGAATCGTTATTTCCTTTTTTCAAAATACCAGTTGGTCATTTTAACACAGTTATTTGCATCGTTTTGCTATATTGTTCTTCTTTACAGGAGGGATAAAGAATGAAAACGGAACACATTTTTGTTATTGATGACGACAAGTTCTTCGCGAAGTACTTCATTATGAGGTTTAAACTTTTGGTGAATGACCGCGTTGAGTTCCATCATTTTACAAGTCTTTTACCTGTGTTTAAGGCAGACGATAAGGTTCAACCTTCCCTCATTTTTCTGGATAACGAGTTAAGTGGTGAACAGGGTGTTGATTCGATTCCTGAACTCTTGGATCAATATCCGAATTCGGAAATCATCTTGATTTCTTCGATGAACGATCCTCGATTAATTGATCAGGCACTGGTAAATGGAGCGTCGCGATTTATTTCGAAAGATGATATCATGATGGATCGCATCGCGCAGCGC
>JABXHO010000170.1 GCA_013373595.1 Flavobacteriales bacterium
AAAAAAAAGCAGCAAGCTTACAAGAAACTTGCTGCACGGGATAGCAAACAACAAAAAGTTGAGTCTTCCCTCAAGATTTTAATGAAATTACTTGTTTTTTGACACAGTACCTAGGCGTTTGTGCCGTTTCTCGAATATAAGAAAAAGCGACTAGCTTTTGAAAAGCCGACCCGGGTAGGGCGAGCTCTTTTCGGCATAACGCTTAGGGCGTGTTATAGGTACTTTTGATTAAAGAAACTGCTGAGCAACTGAACTTTTTTCTAAGAGTATTGTAGTATTTATTATGAATAAGCGGTTGATTATTTTTTGTATTTGTGCGTTGAACTCTTTAATGTCTTATGCCCAAATTGATGAGGTCAATAATAAAGACACTACGGTAACAACAATACACCAAATGTTACAAGAACAAAAGAGTGATACTTCTTATAGAAAGGTTCATATTTCAGATTCTATCCTTAAAGCCTTTCTCGATACAGAACCATTGTTCGATCAACTATTTGGGAATAATGACTCGGTGAATTTACCAAAGGTTTCCATCGCAACCTTAAACGAGTTTGTGGTTGAAATTGAATTCTATTCGGGAGGTCTTTTCAATTCATCAAATGCAGGTTATCATTTTATCGGCGAATCATTAGTTAGATTGACTCGTTCTGAACATTATTATATACAACCATCCGCAATGAGTGATTGTTCAGGATGGGCAAATGCAAGTTTTGTCAAGTACTACCAAAACAATCTGGCGATAAAATGCGTTGAATCCAAAGATAGGTGTGCACCATTTGGTTTAAGTTGTATTTATGCGGACTCAATCTCTAGGGTGAAAGATCTAATAGAATTTGCACATAGGATTGTGGCGTTCATGACATCTGAGTAGTTGATGGTAGCACTTAGTCTCAGATGCTTCCGGTACTCCAATTATGAGCATCTATAGTGTGCGTGGTACTCCAGCTTCATTACCTATAACGGTTCTCAAGTAGGCACAGGCGCCTAACAAATATAGTGCTTTTGGCGCTTGGGCTTACTTGATGTTATAGACATTCCTGACGAAGCGTCTAATTATCGTTTAAATACTCTTCTGCCACTTTGAGGCAATCCAGATTCATTTTGTATCGACTTTGCCACGTATCCATGTGATGATATACTTGATGACCGTTAATAAAATGAGTTATTGGTGGTGAGCGGAAATCAATCTCTGAGTCATGCGAAATTTCGTATAGATGTACATCTCCATTGGTTTTATTATCAATTATTATTGATTGAAAGACTTGATTATCATCAAAGTACCATTCGTATTTCGCTTTCCCAGCTGTTGAAGTTGATGTCCCATGTTGAACTTGAGCATCGATTTTTAGGATTCGGTCATTCCATTTTTGAACGTTTATTTGTTCAATGTACCAATGTTTATATGGGGAGATATCGATCTTTAAGCTATCAAAAGTCTCTAATTTAGATTCATCAAGAGCAATGATAGAATCAATAGTAAGGGTGCTTCTGAGATTGATTTCTTGATTAAGGTTACAATTAATCGTACCGCTATCAATATAGTTACCTTCAACCTTTCTGTCATCAATATTACCACTATTAACTGATTCTTGGCAACATAAGAGACCGATTGCGAAAAGTGATATGGTTACGATGTTTTTCATTGTCTATAACTCATTTATATGCGCACCTTTCCTGACAACAAACACTTACAACTACTTATTATCGTTTCTGCGCCTTTCCAAAATACACAATAATTTCAACCTGTCTTGTATCCATGTAATTGTTTATCTTGCTTATCAGAATTAAACGAACTCATGCTCTCCTCAATCCTCAAAAGTAACCAACACCGCTTTGCTAGTATCTTCGATTTCGAATTAACGGAATCCAATGCGCTGCCGCTGGATTTAACCAAGCAGAACCCCAATATTTCCCACGAAGTCATTTACGATCCAGTGGCGCAGGAAAAGTTTGTGCGCGATCAACTCCAACAAGCCAATGCTAGAGTAGGTGTGGGCGGCTATCTGGAAAACAGGGATTTGTACACGCGTAGTTCCATTTTTGACAATGAACACGATTCTCGGACCATTCACCTCGGAATCGATTTGTGGATAGAAGCCGGAACGACGATTTTTACACCCTATAAAGGCAAAGTTTTTTCCGTGAAGAATAACGCAGGAACAGGAGATTACGGTCCAACGATCATTCTACAGCATCAACTCGATGGTATGGAATTCTATTCGCTCTACGGACATTTAAGCTTGGATTCGATCAACAATTTGAAAACCGGAGTTTTCTTCGAAACGGGTGCGCCGCTGTGCAAACTTGGAAAATCTCCCGAAAACGGTGAGTGGGCGCCACACTTGCATTTTCAACTGATAACTAATCTCGATGACTTCAACGATGGCGATTATCCTGCAGTGTGTACGGAAGCCGATCAGGCGAAATTTGCAAAATACTGTCCAAATCCGAATTTGATCTTGCGCATTCCTGTTTTGGATTGAATGTTCCGTGCTGTACATGTTACTGAAAAGTGCTGAGAATCCAGTAGCATTATTTCAATTCAAAGCCTTCAAATCGACCTTTCCAATCGAAGTAAGCGGAAACGCGTCCACAAATTCAATTTTGGCGGGCAATTGATAACGTGCCACTCGGGGCTTTAACCAATCCAACAACTCGGTTTCAGTTATTGCTTGATTCGAAGTTAACTTTACAAACGCTTTCAGTCGCTGACCGAATGCCTCATCGGGAATACCAATAACCGAAGCTAAGTCAACGTATTCGTGAAGGTAGAGAACATCCTCCAAGTCTTTCGGATAAACGTTTTCGCCGCCAGAAACAATCATGCGATCGCTTCGACCTTTCAAATAAACGAGCTTGTTGGCGTCAATGGTGGCTAAATCTCCCGTTGGAGACCATTTGTTGACCTGTGATTTCATCGCCCAATTGCATTTGATTTCCAACATACCAATCGCTTCTTTCGAATTGATTCTGAGTTGTACTCCGTTGATGGGTTTGCCGATGGTAGTCGGGTTTGAAATGAGATCTTCTGGAAGCCCCAACACGCAAAATCCAACCTCAGATGTTCCGTAGAGGTTGTATAGTTTAGGACCGAGTAGCTTCGCAGATTTCGAAACAAGACGAGGATCGAGCGTGGCTCCACCGGACAGAATGCGCTTCAGTTTCTTGAGAGATGCCGGATTTTCGTTCAGCATTCGGTGCAACATAATTGGAACGAGGGTAACGACATCAATGTTTTCTCGCTCAATTAATGCACAGGCCGATTTCGCATTAAATCCCTTTGTGAGATGAATTTCTTTTCCAAGTAGAATTGAGATGGTGAGTGCCGCCAATCCAAAACCGTGATAAATGGGAGTGGGGATGTACACCGATTGGAAAGCGTTCAATTGTACCTGATCGATGAGCGCCACAAGTGGATGAAGAAAGTTTGAAATGGATTGTTGGCGATCTGCCGTTTTGAAATCCCCCGTTGTACCTCCCGTCAACACAACTACGTTTCCTGCTTTGCGCGTGCCAATTTTTTGGTGAGAGGTTTGATGCATTAATTGCTCGATGGAAGCGGATGCATTTTCTGTGAGCGCAATTGAGCGGTTGTCGGAAAACATGGTGGAAACCTTCTCGTGTTGATCATTATCGTAGATGATGAAATCGATTTTATGTCGAAAACAGGTTTTCTTCAATTGAGATAGGCTCATTTCAGGGTTGAGCAAATAGACATCCACACCAATTCTCGAAAGCGCGAAAAGTGCAATGGTTGTTTCGATGCTGTTTTTTGCCAAAATAGCTGCGCGATTGCCTACGTTCAACTTGTTTATTTGCGCTATATGTGCAGCGAGATTAGTGACTTTCTGGTGTAGCTGAGCGTAGTTCAAATGTCTTCCTTCTTGCTGGATAGCCGTCTGTTGAGGATACATTTTTGCACTAAAATAGAGAAGCAAGTTCATGTTTTTTCCTTCATGCAATAGGCCACGAAGGATTTGAAAGATTCCTTTCGGGGATAAAACCTTGATGCGATATAGATGAAGGATTCTTTTCAATTCAACGGCTGGATTTTATGCGGTTTCGTGCCATTCGCGCCCAGGTTCTTCGAAATAGAACTGATCCAAGTTCTCCAAAGAAACTCCACCAGGGTTTGTGAATGCGTTTCTTGTTGACAATGCATTTCCCAATGATTTTTGCGACATGTTCTGGCGTCATTGCAGGCATTTTGTCGTAGGATGAGGTGGGTGCAATCATGCGCGTTTTCACCAAGGGAAGGTAAATGATGCTTGTGTTGATCTTGAGATGCTCAATTTCGGGAGTTGCGGAACGAAACCATTGATCGAATGCTGTTTTCGAAGCTTGATACGCAGCCCAGTAAGGTGCGGGAGCCATGAGCACATTGATAGCTGAAATATTGATTACGTGTCCTTGGCTTTTTTGCAGCTGAGGCAATAAGGCCAACATCAACTTTACTGGAGCTTCATAATTGATGGCCATGGTTCGGGAAAAATCGTGATAGCGATCGAGCGATTCTACTAGCGGACGTCGAATGGATTTCCCCGCATTGTTCACAAAAACATCTAAACGAGGTAAGGCGTTCAAATGGCGAATGAGTGATTGAATTTCATCATCGTTCCGTAAATCGACAGGAAAGATTTCGGCTGATCCACCTTCGTTCTGTATACTTTTTTGAACTTCAATTAGCTTTTCTGTTGTTCTACCGACTAAAATCAAATGAGCATTTGTATGCGCGAGTAATCGTGATAAATTTTCGCCAATTCCATAACTCGCTCCAGTGATGAGAACCACTTTTCCGTTCAACTGATTCTTCAATTTTGAGGCATTCAGTCGGGTAGGAGGAAACAATAAATGTTCAATGAGGCTATATTTCTGTTGCGTATTTTGAGGCAAATTACATTTCTTATTTGTTTCTAGTTGGTTGATACCGACTCGATTTTATCGAAGACAAGAGACCAACCCGTTTTAAATATAAGTGATTTGAATTTGCTTTGTTACCGAATTTGGTTTGTGCTGCGCAGGTTTTTTAATCCTGTGTAATTGTCAAATGTATGCGAAGGATTGCAAATCCTTCGCAACGGCTATAATTGTTGATTTATGCTTTGCGCTATTTACGAATGCTTAAACGCTGCGCTGGATTTTTAATCCTGCGCTCTTCCCAATCAATTTATTTCTTTGAACTTAAAGATTCATTTTACTTTATGTATCGCTTGAAATTTATGCGAAGGATTGCAAATCCTTCGCAGCCGCTATAATCGTTGATTTATGTTTTACGCTATTTACGAATGCATGCACGCTGCGCTGGATTTTTAATCCTGCGCTCTTCCTACACAATTCATTTGAATTTAAAAATTCACGTTGCTCTATGTATTTCTTGAAATGTATGCGAAGGATTGCAAATCCTTCGCAGCTGTTGTAATTGTTGATTTATGTTTTACGCTATTTACGAATGCTTACACGCTGCGCTGGATTTCTAACCCTGCGCAATTGCTTGCAAGTCCTTCGCAGCCGCTATAATTGTTGATTTTTGTTTTACGTTATTTACGAATACGTACACGCTGCGCTGGATTTCTAATCCTGCGCAATTTCTTACAAATCCTACACAGCAACGCTTGAATACTTCTAAACAAATCAAACTCCACTCACTGGCCCGACCAACGGCATTTTAGC
>JABXHO010000067.1 GCA_013373595.1 Flavobacteriales bacterium
AACATGCCCACGAATGGTGATCACATAAATAAACACCTCGAATACCGAATCAAAGACAAGCAAAAAACCGCGTGGTACCTTTGGTTCGATTTCGCTCTGAGTGTTTCTCTCGGCTCTATCGGACTGCTCTTTTATGCGCAGCTATCCGATCAATTCAGGTTGCCCGAGAATATGATTATTTGGGTTTCTTCTTTCAGTTTACTGGTAGGTTTTCTTGCATTTCGAATTGTTACGCGCCCCACCCTTTCAATTCCTTTGCTTTGGGTATTAATTCTCATCAATACGCTCCGCGGAATGATCATTCTAGGGATTTTATCACTGAAAGGAGATACTACCACCGTGTTCGGCAATATCTTTTTGGGCATACGTATAATTGCATCAGGCCTTCTAGCCTGGCTCGAAAGGAACCAAATTCAGAAAGAGAAAGAATCAGAAAAAGACGAAGTGGCGAACTAGCGTACAGCAATTTTTTTCACTGTCGACTTGCCCTTCGCAGTAATGTTTAAGTAATACATTCCACTTCCAAACGGAGACAAATCCATTGACGTTTTTCCAGCAAAAGAGCTCGACGTAAGCACTTTTCCGAGGGCATCTATCACCTGCACATCAATTGTTTCAGAAAGTGAACTTTCCAAATGAACAATTCCTTCGGTTGGATTCGGATAAAGCGTGAGGTAATCCTCGATATGAATCTCTTCAGCCTCTAGGACCAATCCATAGACAATATGTGGCGGCTCGTACGGCGCGAAGACATCATTTGGACCGATTTTACACACATACGCGTGATGCACTCCGATTGCCTCTCCACTTGTTTGTCCTACAGCCAATGCTCCACCATCACTTGTAGGAATCAAATCATTGATGATATCTGGATCATAATAATAAAGGTGCAACATGGTCTGCTCTGCCCAGAACACATAGTTCATTTTAGAAATAACCATATCATCACCATCGGGTTGCGAAGAAGAACTGAAGAAAGTCCACCCAACATAGCGTTTATCAGGTACTCCATACGCCGTTACTTGATGTGCTTTGTAATCCCCATCAATTGCTTGAGTTGTTTCACCTAGGTAAACACCATCATGCTGGAATCGCATGTAATAGAGGTCATTTTGATCTACTTCCGGACCATTTCGATATCCAGCGCAGAAAACATCCATATTCGAAACAGAAACATCGTTGATGTAGTAATTCCCATTTGGACCAATTGTATCGCTCCAAATGAGCGTTCCATCCTCATGATATTTGGCGATAAATGCTTTGGAGTAAGAAGAATCGTCTATATATGTTTGCCCAGCGACATAAAACGTTGAATCGTCCCATCTGTGAACACCTCTCAATCCATCTGGACCAAGTCCACCCATTGTTTTTGTCCAAAGTGTATCTCCATTCTTATCCGTTCGAACGATATACATATCAGAATTATTCGTTGGATTCGAAAGCGTTTCTCCTACCATGAACATTCCTGTATCTCTCGTCAAAACAGCGTCGTACAAACGTTCCCAGCCGTAATCTCCGTAAGACTTCTCCCACTCCATATCTCCGTTAATGTCTGTCTTTACGAGATAAAAATCGTATCCTCCTGCACCAATGGAGTTCGTTGTTCCGGCAATAAAAAAGCCAAAGCCTTGTTGATAGGCAACTCGCTTCCCCTTGTCCATTTCGTCTCCTCCGTAGCTTTTCGACCAAAGCGGTGTTCCAAGGCTGTCAAGTTTCAATAAGAATGCTTGAGACCCGCCTGTTCCAGGGAAGTTGTCCGAAGAACCCGTAATCACGTAGCTACTATCTTCTAGTTGAGCTGCTCCTTCAGCCATATCGTCTCCTCCATTCGTGTATAAATGAAGAAATGCAATTTGACCCCATGCCAAACTTGAAAACAAAAAGAATCCTATTACTATTAAAATGCGCATCTAAATCGTATAAAAAGTGACTGTCCGCTTCCTTTTTTAGAAACCAACCCAACAACATTTTCGGAAGCCAATCCAACTGAAATCTTATTAAAATCAGCACTTGCGTAAAAGCCTCCACGGAAGTTGGTGAAACCACCGTAACTAATATTCGCTCCGAGGCTCAACCAATCTGTTGTTTTGTAATGTAATCCTGCGTAGGCATACGGACTATAAATGATACTTGGAAATAACCGTATTCCAAAGAAGGATTGTAGTTTTTTTGGTGAGTGTCGATCCACGATTTTACCAACCTGAATATAACCTGGAAGCAATACGGCTCTCTTTCTGTTTTCTGACGAAACGCCCAAAGAAGCCAAAACATCGATACTATCCACTACGATGGCATTATCGCCAATCACGTCCTCAAACTCAACACCAGAAAATTCAATCACCGTATCAATTCGGTAGTATTTTTGAGGCTCGTACAAATAGGCCATCCCGATGTTCTTCGCAAGAATCTGGATATACGCCTCCTGATCATTTCCCCAAGCCACGGGTAATTTGAAATCGACATCCATTCCAATCCCCACTCCCTTACTAAAACTTTTCGAGTCGCGCATGCTCAATTCACCATCCATGGTGAGCGTGACATCATGCCCGTCCTCGCTTTGCGCAATTTCAAAATCTCTGAAACTTCCAGACATGTAGTTATTCATGTTGTAGAGATTGAAGCTCATGCTCGATTTGGACTTATTGTCGATGAAACCTACACCAATTTTTTGAACTGATGAGAAGGTTAAATCCATTCCTGACATCTCCATGGTATCGCCAACGTAGCGATCATTTCCGTAAAAAATCAAGCCGTAGGCATCATCGGAATAGATACCGCCACCAAACGCCATTGTTCCTGCTTTGAAGGTCATTCCCCAATCGCGTTTCTTAAACAGCTTGATATTGTAGTTTCTATATTCGATCTCCGAGGAAAGAAAACCTCCTACTCGGTTCAAACCTTTGTGGCGAGCATCTGAAGCATCTTTAATATCGGAAGTAATCAGTCCACCGAAAATAAATTTCGAGAACAACTGATTTTGCAAGGCTGATCCTGCGTAATCAACACCTCCCGAAACGATAATTTCTTGTGATCTTGGCAAGGTGTCGTATTGAACCGGCAGCAGCTGAGCACTCACAGTTTGACTTACGATAAGCGCCCCGATGAACGCTAGAATATGATTTTTTCTCTGTTTCAAACTAGAATTGATTTTCGGTGGTAAAACGCGTAAGTAATTTCACTCCAAGAAATGCTCCTGCAGGAATTTGAAATTGTTCGTTTGTGGAGGTTGTCGCATTCGGCGTGCTAAAAATAGACTCTACAATAATGTATTTGATATCATTGAGATCATCAAGTACTTGGTCGCTCAGCAACCATTTCACTTCCGAATCCTGAATCTTGAGTCCTGATGTTGCATCCAAACTTCCGTATTCAGCAGATTGAATTATTTCGCTACCGGCTACCGTATGCAGAACAGCATGATTTGCATCCAATAAATGCAACTTCACATTGGCAGCGATTGGAAAAGCATTTCTTGCCTTCAATAACAACTCACCTTTCGTTACGCGTGTCGAAGAGGACGTTTGTTCCAAATTCACAGGGAATGTATCGCGTACTTTTAAATCATCCATTCCTATAGAAAGTGGCAAATTAGCTTCCACTCGAACTTTAAATCGGGAATCGGGATAAATTTCATCCGATCCTGCCGAGATATTTCCCCAAGGATTCAGCTCTATTTTGTATCCAGCCTCGTAATGGTTGCCCAAGTTCTCAATGAACGCTTCCATATTACTGTTTCCAGGATCGAAGGTGATTTCTTTGATCGATGGGTTGATTCCATTCCACCCTCCTGTTGCAGGATCTAGTGTAAACGCAGTTCCTATTTGCGGATGAGCCAATTCAACGATCGATCCTGAAGCATTCTCACTAGACAAGCGTGTCAACAGTCCTGTTGCTCCTACTTTCACCCCATTTTCAATTTCAAACTTAATGGTTGAACCAGGAATATCAATTGTTCCCGACTCCACCAAATCCAATACCTCGAGGTTAAAATCGGTTGTATCTGAAACAATTTGATTTCCGAAGTATCCGCGAGCGTAGGCAAGTTCAATTCCTCGAAGACCAACATCTACCTTCACAATATGATTATTCGTTAAGGTAACTGCAGGACCATTCGGATCTGATGTTACCGTCACTTTTGACGTCAATAAATTTCGCTCATTGCCGTTGATTCCTGTTAAATCAAACGAATAATCCGAAAGGTCGATTGAAGTACTTACCACCCCTGGATTTCCTATCGTCCCCGCATCTGCGACAATATTCTCACTAAACGGAACACCGTTTTTCGTTACTCCTATCAATTTGACATTGAAAATTGCCTTGGTTTCCACCGGATTTTTCACTGTGATATCTAAAAAACCTTTTCGTGCAATAATTTGTTTCAATTCAACATCCGCAAATCCCAAATCATTTTCAGACTCTTCGTTGAAGAAAGTGTAATTCGGAGGAACATTGATAAATGCGAAATTGATTCCGAAATTCTTGTTAATCACTGTATCCGGAATCGCAAGTACATCATTTACACCTCTATCCAAGAGTGTTCGATGCAAATCAACAACGTAGTATCCCGACACTGCGGACAAGGTTGAATCATTCACCAAGTTCTGCAAGGAAAGAGAATCATTAATTAAAGGGGCACTCCAATCGGTATCCCAAACGGTATTTTCTTTCTTACAGCTCGTAAACAGAACCGATAAAGTCAGAAGTGATAATAGATAGTTTCGCATTGTAGTATAGACGATTAAGAAGTTGAATTGGTTGGTCTAGACTTTTTCTAGTATCGTAGCGTAACCTTGTCCAACTCCAATACACATATTTACCAAGGCGTATTTCTTATTCGTTTCTTGCAATTGGATTGCGGCTGTATTCAAAATTCTAGCTCCAGTCATTCCCAATGGATGTCCAAGTGCGATTGCTCCACCATTTGGATTGATTCGAGGATCATTGTCAGCAATTCCCATCTTCCGCACACACGCCAAAGTCTGAGCAGCAAATGCTTCGTTCATTTCCAAAATGTCCATTTGATCTAGCGTCAATCCTGAACGTTTCAACACTTTTTCAGAAGCATAAACAGGTCCAATCCCCATGATTCGAGGCTCAACACCGGCAACAGCAGCACCAACGATTCGCGCAATTGGGTTTAAATTGTATTTCTTCACAGCATCTTCTGAGGCAATGAGCAAAGCCGCAGCTCCATCATTTAAACCAGATGAATTACCTGCTGTTACCGAACCATCCTTTTTGAAAGCAGGGCGTAATCCTGCAAGTGTTTCAATGGTAGAATTTGGACGAATGAATTCATCATTTTCAAAAATGATTGGGTCTTTCTTTCGTTGCGGAATAGAAACGGGTACGATTTCTTTCGCCAAACGACCTGAATTTTGAGCAGCTGTCGCTTTTTGTTGCGACCAAAGTGAAAATTGATCTTGCGCTTCTCGCTCAATTCCATACATTTCCACCAAGTTCTCAGCTGTTTGTCCCATTCCGTCGGTTCCGTAAAGCTCTTCCATTTTTGGATTGATAAAACGCCATCCGAACGAAGAATCGTACATTTGAGCATCACGACCAAACGGCTTAGACACCTTTGAAATGACCCAAGGTCCGCGCGTCATGTTCTCCACTCCTCCTGAGATGTATAATTCTCCTGCTCCATCTTTGATTGCACGAGCGGCATTAATTGTGGAAGCCATTCCCGAAGCACACAAACGGTTAACTGTTTCTCCACCTACTTGCCATGGCAAACCTGCAAGTAACCCTGCCATTCGCGCCACGTTTCGGTTGTCTTCTCCTGCCTGATTAGCACACCCCAACAATACATCTTCTATTTCCATTGGATCAATTGAAGGGTTTCGCTCGATCAATGTTTTGATTGTTAATGCTGCTAAATCATCTGGACGAACCGTAGATAAGGTTCCACCAAAATTCCCAATTGGAGTTCTTACTCCGTCTACTATATATACTTGTTTTGACATGTCGAATATTTGAGCGTTAAAGGTAACAACCTGAATTCGATTTTAAAATTTTCTAAGAAACTCTTTTGACACGATATCGGCTTAAAGTGTGAATAGAAGTGATTGAAAACCCTTGATACTAAAAACTACCAAACACACTAATAATCAGATAGTATAAATCGAAATGCCATTAGCATGTGTGATTTTTTTTCGTGTATTGTTGAAAACTTACAACCGTACTTAGGCACAAAGTTTGTAATTTGTAGATTCGAATTTATAAAAACCAATACGAACCATGAGTCTTAACAAACCAATACTGTTTGCCGTTTTTGCGATGGCGATCAGTTCTGCTTCCTTTGCTCAACTGGAAGAACTTACCCCTGAAGAACAAGCGTACAGGGATTCCATTCAAGCGTTGAATGAAGATAATGCGGCGATTGCCAGTAGTCAAGAAGCGTATAACCGAGGAGTCGAGCTATTCGGACAAGAAAAATATGGCGCTGCTATTCAGGAGTTCAAAAAGTCGATTGACTTCGATCCAAAATTCACTGCAGCCTACTATAACAAAGGCGTTGCCGAAAACAAAGCGAAAAAACACAAAGATGCCGTTAAGACACTCTCTACTTTAATCGAATTAAAAGGCGACTATTCAAAAGCATTCTTTCAACGCGGGTTGGGTTACCAAGGTTTAAACGAATACGCGAAAGCCGAAGAGGATTACGAAAAGTCGATCAAACTTGACCCTACAAATCCAAAAGCGTATTACAATTTTGGAACGCTGCGTTTCTTGCAAAAAGACTACGAAGGAGCAGCGAACTACTTCTCAAAAACAATCGAATTAGACAAGGAAAATGTAAACGCTTACAACGATAGAGGTTCTTCTTACCGCATGATGGGAAAATATGCACAAGCCATTTCGGATTATGAGGCGGCCATTGCTAAAAATCCCAATCTTGCTTTCGTATTGAACAATCTTGGTACCACCAAGTCGAAAACAAAAGACTACAAAGGAGCACTTGCGGCTTTCAACCGCGCCATTTCTATTGACGCGAACTTTCACTTAGCGTACAACAATCGTGGTGTTGTACAAATGAATCAAGGTCGATTGGATGATGCTGAAAAAGACTTTAAAAAAGCCTTATCTATCAAATCAGATTACGCTACTGCCGAGTCCAATTTGAGCGCCATTTACTTTAAGAAAAAAGAGTACAAGAAAGCGTTGGAACATGCGAACAAAGCCGTAAAAATGGACAAATCCAATTCAGCAGCATATGTTAATCGTGCCAATGCAAAAGAAATGACACGTGATATGATCGGAGCATGCGAAGATTGGCTCAAAGCAAAAGAACTTGGATCTGAAGCTGGAAAAAAATACTACGCAGAAAACTGCGCAAACTAATTGAATCGAACCATGAAATATATAGTTACAATAATCACGTTGACCTTCGGGTTAATGACCTTTGCTCAGAATGTTGAGTTCAAATCATCCAACTTTAAAGATGATAAGGATGGCTACAAAGCTGCCGTTGATGCAATTAAAGCAGGAGATGAATTCTTTACCCTAGGAAACGAAGCTGTTTTTGCAGTACAAAGTCCAGGTATGAATTTTGGCTTAGCGCTCCGAGAGTACGAAAAAGCCCAAAAATTTAATCCGGATAATGCCGAGTTAAACTATAAAATCGGTGTATGTCACGCCAACAGTTCGGACCAAGAAAAATGTATTCCTTTTTTGAAAAAAGCGTACAAGTTAGACCCCGAGTGTGATCCGTTTTTGAATTATTACTATGGCTTTGCACTTCAGTTGGATGGCGATTTTTCAGCTGCAAAGAAAGCCTACGACGCATTCGCAAATAGCTACAAGAAAGCGGATGACTTTTCAAAATTTGTTAGTAAACGAAAAAAGGAATGCCAGATAGCAACGAATGCCGTAGCGAGCCCTGTGCGTGCGTGGGTAGATAATGTAAAAGAATTGAACACACCTCAGAATGAATACGGTCCATCCGTTTCTACAGACGGAGCTGAATTAATTCTAACATCTAATCGTCCGAACGGACATACACCCAACGAACTTGGTGGATACGATGATGACATTTACATTTCTTCTCTTTCGAATGGGAAATGGTCGAAACCTAAAGCCATTGACGGCCCCGTAAACAGTGAAAGCGACGACGTATCAAACAACTTGAGTTACGACGGAACAAAATTATTGATGCACCGCGTAGTTGATGGACAATGCGATATTTTCGAGAGTGAATTGAAAGGAGCAGATTGGACAGCACCAGAAAAATTGGCTTCTTCGATCTCGTCTTCTCGTGCCAATGAGCGATTTGCATCCTACAGTGCTGATGGTTGGAGTATCTATTTCAACCGTGACAATGCCAACCGTTCGAATGGTTACGAAGTAATGTACAGTAGTATGCAGAGTAAAATTCAAAAGAATTACATGGCGGCTCAGATGATTTCTTCTATCAATAGCAAATTCAACGAGGGACCTATCTACGTTCATTTGGACGGAGAAACAATGTACATTGCTTCGGAAGGAGACGGTTCACTTGGTGGATACGACATCTTTGTTTCAGAGAACATCAACGGGACATGGTCTGAGCCAAAAAACCTTGGTTACCCGATCAACACGCAATACGATGATTTCTTTTTCTCAGCAACAGCGAATGGAAAATATGCGTACATCGCTTCGAACCGCGCTGGTGGAGAAGGTGGATATGATATTTACAAAGTAACGTTCTGGGGAACAGAGAAAGAACCCGTTACGGCAACGGAAGATTACCTATTGGCTTCGATTGTTAACCCAATTGCGGATAATTCAATTGAAGAATCGGTGACCGTGAAGAAGAAATCATTTACCGTCTTTAAAGGTATTACCATTGATGCCATTTCGAGAAAACCAGTGGAAGCAGAAATTGAAATCACCGATAACACTTCTGGAAAAGTGATTGAAACATTTACAACAAACAGTGCTACGGGTAAATTCATTATCACGCTTGCTTCTGGGAAAAACTACGGAATTGCTGTGAAGGCAGAAGGCTACCTTTTCCACTCGGAAAACTTCGATATTCCTAAAGGAAGTTCTGACAACTTAGTCAATAAAGTGATTGAGTTGAAGAACATCAAAATTGGAAGTAAGATTGCCTTACGTAACATCTTCTTTGATACAGGGAAATCTATATTGCGATCGGAGTCAAATGCTGAGTTGGATCGTTTGGTGAAATTGATGAAAGATGTTCCAAACTTAAAGGTTGAAATTTCTGGTCACACGGATAACACTGGTTCGGCAAAGTTGAACGAGCAACTCTCTCAAGATCGTGCGGAAGCCGTTGTGAGTTACCTTACAAAGAAAGGAATTGCAGCTTCGCGCATGACCGCAAAAGGCTACGGACCGAACGCTCCAATTGCATCCAATGCGACTGCAGATGGACGTCAGCAAAACCGTAGAACTGAATTTGAGATTACGGGGAATTAAAAGTGGTCTTCGGCTTCGCTCAGACCACACGACTTCGCTCAGACCACACGGCTTTAATCAGACCACCGGGATTCGCTCAGTCGACATACTTTCATTTCACGAGTCAATTTGGGAAAATGGAAGATTAAACGCAGTGTATTGAGCCTGTCGAACTGGATCTGAAGTCCGAAAAAATAGAATCCCGATTTGGAATAACGTTCCAGATCGGGATTTTTAGTTTTGATAAAACGGTTGTTGCGTTAGCGATTTGAATGGAAAGCCCGTATCCGTTCCTCAGAACGGAGCGGACTTGTAGTGGGAAGCGCGCCCACCTGTCCGAAAACGGCAGGTGGAAACGCCCTAAAGAAAATGCTCGGTCCACTTCTTCGTTCTCTTTCAGGTAAAAAAATGATAAGAACCCCTACAACAAGAAGGACCGCTGCTACTTCTAAAAACCACGTAAGCATAAATTTTATTGTTTCTGTTTCAAATCTAGGGCGAAGAACTGATTTCTTTCAATCGAATTACGCAACTCAACCTGAGCAACTTGCGAATTTCACAACACGCACAAACTACCCTGAACGAATACTTTTTGAACGCAATTCACTTTTAATAAGCTCTTTTTCATTATTATATTTTTGTACCTTTCAATAAATTCAATTTAATACCATTATTCTATGAAAAAGTTTTCCCTTTTGTTAATTGTTCTTGGTCTGTTTTATTCGTGTACCAAGAATGATATTGAGATGAGCGAACAGGATGCTAAGTATAGCATCGAAAAAGATACCGAAGAGGCACGGTCAAAAGCAGCCCTCAACAAATTGACAAGTGTAAAATCGTTTGATTGTAGGAGTGGGCAACACAAAATGATCTTTACGTCCGATGAAGTAGTAACTCCGAATAACACGTATTACCGATTCAAATGGCTTAACTGCGGAACACAAGGTCCATTTGAAGCGAAACTCGTCTTGTACGGTGAAGAAGGATTTGTTTGTGGAAACAATACATCGACTGTCGGTTCTGTCGATTTCTCGACCTATTTTGATTGGAACGATTTGTCAACAGACGGAGAATATTTGATTTCCCATATGTCTATCGGTAAGAAAACCTTTTTATGGAAAGTAATGCTCTACAGCAACTCCGTTTACGTTGGTGAATCTCCCTGGACGTGTTTTGGATTTGCCGATCCAGCTTCTTGGACAGCAGTATATGCTTATTGATTTCATTCAATTAATTTCAACAAACACCTTTCACTTCAACGAAAGGTGTTTTTTTTGTTTTTAATTGGAATCAATACACAGGAAAAATGAACTTCGCCAAAGAAATACTTAACGATATCATACAAGAAGGAGGTATTTTCTTCCGAGGAATTGAGCTTGGAAGCCCGATTGATGCCCTCGATGAAATTGAAGGAGATGATTTCGATGAAACTTCGGGAAGCCTTTCGCATCGTGAATACTACTTCGAAACGGGTGAAATGGAGGAAGTTTTCGTGTATTATGGTTTCGATGAAGCGGACAGAAAGGTGAACTACATCAAACTCTTTCTTTATGCGTATCCGAAAATTTACTGGAAAGATGATGGAGGAGAAAACGAACAGGATTTCTTTCAGTTGTTCCACGATCAAAACTTGGGAAAATACTCCAAACACTTCGACCGAGCCAAAAAGATGCTTGTCTCTCATTTCACAGATCTCTTCGGATTGCCTGAAACGGTGGTGAAAAACGAACAATTCAATCAACCGTGTCATGAATTCATCAAACACATTTGGAAGGTCAAAAACCAGTTCGAACTGTCACTTACTGCGTACAACGACGACTCCTCTGATGAAAGCGTAAAGCAAACCCTAATTATGCATCTCGCGAATCAAACGAATTGATCGGAAGACACATCGAAACACCCAAATAAACAAGCACTTTTCCGTATTTTTGAACAAAACAATTCTATGTTCAAAGCGATTACTTCTGAGGATATTTCTGCATTTCAAGGCATTGTCGGCGATCGATGTTTGGTAGACGAAGAATCACTACAGACGTACAGCCACGATGAAACGGAAGATATTTCGATTTTACCCACCGTTGTACTAAAACCAATTTCGCCCGAAGAAGTTTCTGAAATCATGAAGCATTGCTTTGCGGAGAACATTTGTGTAACGCCTTCGGGTGCACGAACTGGCTTGAGTGGTGGAGCGATCCCCGTTCACGGTGGTGTTGCGTTGTCTATGGAAAAGTTCAACCGCATTTTGAACATCGATGAGAAAAATCATCAAGTGACCACCGAACCTGGTGTGATAACCGAAGTATTGCAAAACGCTGTGAAAGAAAAAGGGTTGTTTTATCCGCCTGATCCTGCCAGCAAAGGAAGTTGCTTTATTGGGGGAAATGTTTCGGAAAACTCGGGTGGACCGAAGGCTGTGAAATACGGTGTAACGAACGAATATGTTCTCAACTTGGAAGTTGTTTTACCCAATGGAGAAATCATTTGGACAGGTGCTAATGTCCTCAAAAATGCTACTGGATACAATCTCACCCAATTGATCACAGGCTCGGAAGGAACGCTCGCAATCATCACCAAGATCGTTTTGAAACTCATTCCGCATCCAACGCATAATTTATTGCTACTCGCTCCATTTTTTAGTGCCGAAAAAGCAGCCGAAGCAGTTGGTGCGATCTTTCGCGAAGGCATTACGCCAAGTGGACTCGAATTCATGGAGCGCGACGCCCTGATTTGGACGCAAGATTTTTTGGGAGATAAGACCATCCACGTAGGAGACAATCATGCTGCGCACTTGCTCATCGAAGTCGACGGGTTTGATCCTGAAATTTTGATGAATGATTGTGCTAAAATCATGGAAGTACTCGATCAATTCGAAACGGACGAGGTACTCTTTGCCGAATCACAAGCTCAGAAGGATGCTTTGTGGAAATTACGTCGTTCGGTTGGTGAAGCAGTAAAATCGAATTCGATCTACAAGGAAGAAGACACGGTGGTGCCACGATTTGCCCTCCCGGAACTCTTGCATCACATTAAACGCATCGGATCGAACTACGGCTTCAAATCGGTATGCTACGGTCACGCAGGAGATGGAAATTTGCACGTGAACATCATCAAGGGAGATTTGTCCGACGAAAAGTGGAACAATGAATTGCCTGTGGCCATTCGCGAACTGTTTCAAGAAGTCGTTCGATTGGGCGGAACCTTGTCTGGCGAACACGGAATTGGGCTTGTTCAGAAACCGTACATGGATGTGGCTTTCTCCGAAACGAGTTTGAATTTAATGCGTAGCATTAAGGAAGTGTTTGATCCGAAGGGGATATTGAATCCGGGGAAGATTTTTTAGTTCGATTACCTGCGGTGGTGACTTATTTTCTGATGATCCGATTTTTCGATGATCCGATCTTCTGATTTTTCGATGATCCGATTGCATAAACGCAAACTGACTTTTAGCAATGTAAGCAAAATGGAAGATCGAAAGGCGTAGCCATTTCTGACAATCGGAAAATCGGCCTAATTCTTCAAAAAGTCTAAATCGCCTGATTTCATTTTGTGGTAACCACGGCTGAGGTAAGCGAGCATGATGCGCATCGAATCGAATGCTTCTTCTGTTTCGGCACTGATTTCCTTTTTCTGCAAGCGAAGCAACAGTTTCATGTACATCGCATGAAAGGCAATCTCTATTTCATTTTTATCCTTCAGATTCGATTTCTGCTTGAATTCTTCAATGTACTTCGAAGCGACTTCATAGATTCCGAGGTATTTCGGGTCTTTGGTAGCTGTAAGCAACGTTGTATGCAGGTACGACAACTCTACCATCACCTCGTTCAACGAAGGCATATGCCCTGTTTTCTCGAGTTTATTTGCTTTTAATTCATTGATGATGCGTTGGTACCATTGGCGGTACTGCCCCAAGAATGATTCATCGGGAAGTTGTGGTCGAACGTAGTGCTCGATGATTTCTTCAATGTCAAAATTGTACGCACGAACCACATCTTCAATCTGATACATGTACAAAATGTACTCTGCTATGTTCTCCTGTAATTTTTGCTGCGCAACTAACATCTCTCCCCCTCTTTTGAGTATTACTCTTTATCTTTCTTGTTCATGAATTCAATGAAATCCATTGTGATATCCATTGATTCATCGCCGTATAGGATTGATCCCATCTTCTCTTTGGCTAAGATTAGATTGTATCCTTCTTTTTCCGCGTATTCTTTTCCGTATTCATCAAGCTTTTCAAGAAGTTCCTTTTGGAATTCTTCCGCTTTTTTGTTCAATTCAGCTCCTTCAGTTTGTTCTAAACTGGTCATTTCCAATTGAACACCTTGAATTTTTTTAGTGTAGAACGCTTCGCCGTTTTTAGACAACAAACCTTGTTGCAATTTTGACTGGTACTCATTCATGTACTTCGCATACTCTTGCTGAAGCTTATTGGCTTTTTCTCCCACCTTTTCTTCCATGGCTTCAATTTCGCCTTGAGAGTCCTTGAAAAAAGTATAATGATTTGCTACGCTATCTTTCACGTAAAAGGCGATCTTCAAACTTGAAGAACTGCTGTCATTTTTCTTTCCGCTATTTGTGGCACACGAAGCCATCACTGCGATTGAAACAATTGCTGCTACTAAAATTTTCATGATTCTATGTTCTTTTGTTTAAACGCCACCTCCCAATCAGCTCGCATTTCCACGAAGCGTTTAATGGCATTGGCTAGTAATTCTGGAGTGATCATTCGTTCGACATCTTCCACGCCATAAACGTCCGTTTCACCGATTTTAAATGTTTGTTCGAATTGACCCAATTCAATTTTTACAATGTATTTCGCATTGTAATTGAAGATTTGGATTTTAAAACGCTCGTGGGGTATATCTTTTACTAATCTCACAGACTGATTTTGAGGCAAAAATAAAGGAAAAAAATGCTTTGGAAAGAAAGGTCGATAGAATTCCTGCAAAAAATGCTAAAAAGCACGAATGAATTGGGTGAAAGGACTGAATTGCTTAGTCTACAAATCGGCCAATTCCAATTCTTTGCACACCACGAACTCAAACGGCACTTTTACCATGTACGCGTAATCTTGTCCAACCTCGTACATATCGACGTCTGATTTCTTGTAGTACCAAACAACTTTCACCTGAGATCCTGCTTCGGAAAGCTCGTTGAGTTTGTACAACAGAAAAAGAATTCTTTTGGAAGAACTGATGTTGAAATATTCCAAATCCAATTGGATCGTTACCGTGTTTGTTGGACTGAGCATGAAGGACTCGAACCAACTCAAAACAGGCAACCAAAATTGATCGGCATCTTCAGGAATCGACCTCCCTCTGATGATCATTTCACCCGATTTTCCATCAAAATTAATAAAGGGAGTTTGAGCCGTTTCTTCAATGATCAATTTGTCCATATTTTGTTCAGTTGAGTATGCAATTTGCGATTTTTCTGTAAATTCTTTGTAATTTTTCTACGAACACTGTAAAAATGTCGATAAACGACAATATTTACCCGACAAATCAATTTAACACCTCATCAAAATACGCTAAACACTCGATGAAAACACCACTTTACTCACTGAAAAGAATATTTTGATCACTCACAACACCTCCTTCGCTTTGTGGAAAGCCATCTTTTTCCCACCATTTTTTTACTACCTTGGAACGTGGAATTTTCGAAAAAATATAAGCTAAGCTCCAAACTTGGGAGTCAACGAAAACGCAAGTTCGGTGAAATCTTCAAAGCGAGGGATACGCAAACGAATGAAACGGTGATTTTAAAAGCGGTTCGTTTGGATACATCCGATCCGTCCATTGCGAATCGATTACGTGCTGAAGCCAGCTTTAGTTTTGACTTTGAAGGACTTCCAACAACCATTGAGTTTGAAGAAAGTAACTCAACTTTTTTTCTCGTTCGAAAGTACGTGGACGGCGTTCCGCTGGATGCATATTGGGCAACACTCAAGCGAAAACAGCAATTGCTCTTTTTGAAACAGTTTCTTGAAAAACTCCGTCCGATTTTTGATCACTTGAAAGAGCAAGGAGTCGTGCATTGTGACATCAAACCAAGCAATTTTTTGATTGAGGAGTTAGAATCTTCATTTCGAATTCATCTATTGGATTTTGGTCTTTCCATTCGTACGGCAGAAACGAAAATCAATCAAGAGCGAAAACTACTTTTCCCATTGGGATATGCCGCTCCAGAATTGTTAATGAATCATTTGGCCCTTGTGGATCAGCGAACCGATATTTTTGCGTTGGGCGTAGTGTTTTGGCGACTACTGACGGGGAAACTTCCCCTCACCCATCCGAATCCAAGTATTTTTACGAATTTACAATTAACACACCCACTTCCCGAGCATTCGAACATCTCCAAAAAGATGCATGCTGTGCTCCAAAAAATGGCGGCTAAACACACCTTTCGAGTTCCACCGAATCGAATGAATCCTGAAGAAGTTTCGCGTTTACTAAAGCAAGCAATGGAGAACCGTTACAACTCCATTAACGAAGTTATAGACGCCATTGCTCCAATAAAAAGACGTTTTTGGTAAATTGATCTACCAGAAGAGATCGCGTCGGTATCCCACACTAATAGAAAAGAACAAGTTGCTGTACATATCCGTGTAGATATTTTCTGTACTTGCCTGACCAAGGAATAGGTAATTTACGCTGAAGTCGGAATAAAAAGTCCCAATTCGAGGAACGGTGTATTTCACTCCTCCCATCAATCCAACTCCAAGCGCAAAGATAGCACCATCACGTGAGGTAGACTCATCAATTGTGTACAGAGACTGATCGTAGTCCGAATAGCGTGATTTAACCTTACTATACACCATCATGAACGTTACTCCACCATATCCAGCGAAACCGAAATCAAAACCATCTCCGATATAGTAACGTGAACCGCCTTCGAAAATATTGTAGTTCATCCCGTAATTGGCTGAAACCTGCTGAATGTATGGCGATGTTGTATTCGGGTCAATGGCTACAGCACCGATCAATGTTGTATCACCAAAACGCGAAAAATGGTGGGTATATCTTCCGAAGAAAGACATCGCATCATCTCTTGGCACCTCGGCTCCAACATGAAAACCTGTGAACCACTTTGGCGTTCCAAATCCTTTCAAGGTGCTCGATCCAGCATTAAAACTTACTTGAGCAGAAACGCTACCCATCAACATCAATACTACTATTACTAAACTATTTTTCATACTTCCATCCATTTTGGCTTCTCCTTCTTCACCTCATCAAAAATCGGACAACTTTCGTCGTGAGCACCTTTGAGATACCCTGTACTCATGAGAAACTCATTTACTATTTCTCCTCCTACAAATTTAAATTGAGTTTTAAATAATTTCACCCATTCATCCTTTGTTTTGGGATGTTCTAAATCAAGCCAATTCCTAAAGCTACCAAATTCCCGTTGAATCTGCAATATCGCTTGCGCATTATATATCGCTGCGTTAATTTTTAACTTATTTCGAATGATTCGTTCGTCATTCACTAAACGATTAAAATCGGCTTCGCCATAGTTCGCCACTTTTTCAATATTGAACCCATCGAAGGCGAGTTCAAAGTATTTTTGTTTGTTGAGGATGATCTCCCAAGACAATCCCGCCTGATTGATCTCTAAAATTAACCGTCCGAACAATTCATTGTCAGAATGAATCGGAAAACCATACGCTTCATTGTGGTACTGAACATGCACTTCCTTAGCATCTGGTGACAAGCAATAATCGCAATAACTCATATTTATTCCTTCAAACGTTTTTCCAATTCCTTTGTTAATTCCTCTACTGAATTCAGTTGGCTCATTTCCGACTTGGTCATGAACTCTTCCAATTGCCCATCTCGCCTTATTACTATAACGGGATAAGTCAACCGAAGGTTGAATTCATTTTCAAATTGTCGAATGTAACGAAATTCCATTTCTACTTCCGAATGTTCTTTGAATTCCTTCCATGTTTTCCTCTCTCCAAAATTATGGTGTGTCAACGCACATAACTCACATTTATACGTGGACGGTTTAAAAAGCTTGTGCGCGTAGTCCACCAATGCATTAAAAGCATCGTTTTGTGCATTGTAGACAAAAATCAACGTTCGCTCCATACGTTCTTAGACGATGAAGTTGGCAAATGATTACTTTTGAGTTTCAATTCGATTCAAAAAGTGGAACTATGGCAATCTATTCATTCAACGGATTTGTTCCTGTTATCAAAGAAAGCAGTTTTGTGCATCCGCAAGCAGCTGTAACAGGAAATGTAATTATTGGCGAAGATGTTTACATCGGTCCGGGAGCTGCAATTCGTGGAGACTGGGGACAAATCATCATTGAAGATGGTTGTAACGTTCAGGAAAATTGCACGATTCATATGTTTCCTGGAACAACGGTTACCCTCAAAAAAGGAGCTCATATTGGTCATGGCGCCATTGTACATGGAGGAACAATTGGCGAGAACTGCCTGATTGGAATGAACGCTGTTATCATGGACGATGTAGTGATTGAAGATGAATGTATTGTTGGAGCATTGAGTTTCGTTCCTGCGAAAATGCACTTACCTAAACGCAGTTTAGCGGTCGGGAATCCTGCGAAAGTAGTGAAACAAGTTTCTGATCAGATGATTGACTGGAAAACAAAAGGAACGGCCTTGTATCAGGCATTGCCGAAAGAATGCTACGACACCCTGAAGCCCGTAGAGCCTTTGCGCGAAATTGAACCCGATCGTCCAAAACAGGAAGCCATGTATGCTACTTGGGAGAAAATTAAATCCAACTAAATGGAGCGAAAAGAACATTGGGAAAACATCTACACGACAAAATCTCCCCAAGAAGTCAGCTGGACACAAGCCATTCCGCAAGTAAGTCTTGATTTCATTCGTTCTTTCGGTCAAGATACGTCTGCTTCGATTATTGATATTGGCGGTGGCGACAGTCATTTGGTAGATTTTCTTTTGGATGCAGGCTACACCGACATCACCGTATTGGACATTTCATCCAAAGCACTCGAACGGGCTCAAGAACGATTGGGTGATCGTGCTCAAAACGTGAAATGGATCGTTAGTGACATTGTCAACTTTCATCCTTCTACCTCCTACGATATTTGGCACGACCGCGCTGTATTTCATTTTCTCACCGAAGCAGCCGAAATTGAACGCTACGTTCAGTTGGTAAATGAAAGCGTTAACCATAATATGGTGATTGGTACATTTTCAGAAAATGGCCCGCTAAAATGCAGTGGACTTGAGATCACACAGTACAGCAAAAGTGTATTATCTGACCGATTTAACACAGGTTTTGAAACGATCAACTGCATACAGATCGATCATACCACGCCATTTGAAACAACACAGAACTTCACCTTCTGCAGCTTCGCTAAAGAACAATAGTTTTTATTTACATCGATTTGGAACACGTTGAAACTTCAAATCCTCGGGATATTTTTGTTTCAAACGCTTGAGCATGGAGCAATCCGCTAATCTTTCAATGTGGTCGTAATAACTCGATCGGGCATAGTCTTTCACAACGTCGATGGTTGCTTCGGTTTCACTCAACATTTTTTGCTGTTGATAATCGGTATACACATCGAAATGATCAAAGGCTACCTCTAAGAAATCCAGTGAATCATATCGTTTTGCCTTCGCTCCAAATGCATTTTGCACGAAATTATACCCCGTTGTGGTATCGCCCAGAGCTGTTAACACCAATAGGCATTCGGACGCTTCCATTTTGTAGTTGGATTCTCCCGTTTTTTCAAATTCGGTAAACTCTGATTTCGCCAATTCATAGAGCGCTTCTCGTTCATCTTTGTCAAAAGAGTTATTGGGGTGATTGAGTCGTTCAACCAACTTTTCGGTATAATCGATCATGTCCTTTTTTCCCCAATTGGCCAATAGAATATCATCCAATTCTTGACTCAGTTCATCTTCATCTAGGAAATCAATAAACGCAACAATATCATCAAACTGAAAATTGTATTGCTCGATATTTTTGAGCACTTTTTTGCCTCGCTTCACAGCACGTTTCTTCCACTTCTTATCCTTGACCAATTCACGAAGTTTTTGTTCCGTGTAATAGTTTTTAGCAAACGTACACGAAGGCCACTTGTCCAATAAAAGTTTGTGAATTTTTGAAGATGGTTGGCTATCATCACAAAACTCGTTCATCGCGGCACTTCCGTATGGCATCAAGTCACAGGAATTTTTGAGGCTCTCTTCCAAGATTTCGGAGGGTGACGGGAAGGATTCAATATCCAATTTTGCCCAGTCCATTGTTCCGTCAGCATTTAATTTTGGTTGATCCGTTCCAATTCCATGCGTTTTATACAAGTGAACGAGCTTCACTACTTTTCCATCAACTCCCAAACCGATATGGTTCTGATCCTTTGAAATTTTCACTTTCACACGCCCGAGTTCCTTGGAAAGATTCACGTTATCTGGATTATCCACTCCTTCGTGAAAAAATTCGCTCAAATGAAAGGTTCCAAATTTCAAATCGAAACACAAACCGTAGGTATGTGAAATCTTGCGATCAAAAATATCTTGCCCCACGCGTTTGCTATGTCGGTAATCAACCACACGACCAACTACTTCAGCGTTTCCTCCACTGGTTTGGACTGCCCGAGATTCCGATGCAATGGTATGGGAAGTGGTGCATCCCCTGTTGCATCCAATTAAAAAAAGGCTCATCGCGCTAAACGCAAAATAAGTAAGCGATCTACTTCTCATGTGATATTGTTTATCGGTTGAAATCTGAATTGAAGATACTAGTTTTTCTGAAACACGCTTTTATTTCACTGATTTATAGTGGCGCGTAGCAGTTGACAATCCGCTTTTTATATTTGCAATTATACTTTGTCCATTGCTATGAAATTATTCGATATAACTATTCTGACCGACCATCGTTACACCGCTGAACAGTACAGCGATGTTTACGCTCAAAACGTGGTAAAGGAAGATCGTTTACTCAAAGAAGCGCTTGAAAAATTGGGCTATGCTGTCCATCGAACCCATTGGGACAATCCGCATTTCGATTGGTCCAGTACGCGGTACATCTTCTTCCGAACGACTTGGGATTATTTTGATCGCTACGACGAATTCTCTTCATGGCTGGAAGACGTCTGCCAAAAAACAAAGCTGATCAATCCGAAAGAGCTTATTTATTGGAGTTTGGACAAACATTACCTCGACGATTTGCGTCAAGCTGAAGTTCGCATTCCGAACACTGTTTTCGTGGAAACGGGAGATTCTCGATCACTTTCGACGATTATCTCTGATCTCAATTGGAAGGAGTTTATTCTTAAACCAGCGATCTCAGGGGCCGCGCGACACACCTATCGCTTCAAAAAAGAGCATGTAGAACAGCATTCCACCATCTTTTCAGAACTTATTTCGAAGGAGGCGATGCTCATTCAGGAATTCCAGCACAACATTCTCACCAAAGGTGAAGTCGCATTTATGGTGTTCGGAGGCAAATTCAGTCATGCTGTTTTGAAAAAAGCAAAGCCTGGCGATTTCCGTGTGCAAGATGATTTCGGTGGAACCATTGAGTTGTATGAGCCATCGGCGGAAGAAATTGCATTTGTAGAGCACGCTTTTGCCGCGTGTCATCCACTTCCAATTTACGCACGAATTGATGTCATTTGGAACAATAAAAATGAACTATGCGTTGGTGAAATTGAGCTTATTGAACCCGAATTATGGTTCCGCTTAGATGCTCAATCTGCCGATCGTTGCGCACTTGCCACGCAGGAATACCTGCAACAAGAAAACAGTTAGAAGAGAATCTTTTATCCCTCCTTCGTAACTTGAAGATGGGAAACATCTTGTTCAGAGCGTTCTTTTTTGAGTGCTCTCAGTAAAATGTAAATCCCAGCAATTACTAAAGGAATACTTAAGATTTGTCCTGTGTTCAATGCCCACGTATCGTCACGCTCGGTTTGACCAAGTTTAACAAACTCAATCAAGAAACGTGCTCCGAAAATCAAGATTAAGAAAGTCCCGAAAACAACGCCGCTCTTTTGGTACATCTTTTTCTTCCAGTAGAGGAACATCAAAATTCCGAAACTCGCCAAATAAGCCAACGCTTCGTACAACTGCGTAGCGTGACGCGGTGTTGCATCGTAACCTGGTAATTCATCATTCCAGAAATGCGGGAAGCTAAATGCCCATGGAACATCTGTTGGAATTCCTACAATTTCACTATTCATTAAGTTTCCTAAACGGATGAAACAACCTGCAATTGCGATAGCTACTACAATACGATCGAGGATCCACATCATTGGAAGTTTGACCACTTTTCTCGAGTACCACCACAGTGCCAACAAGATAGCTACAACTCCTCCGTGACTTGCAAGTCCACCTTCCCACACCTTGAAAATTGACATGGGATGCGACAAATACCCTTCTTGAATCACGACTCCATTAGCGTCGACTACGTCCCAATACGGTCCATAAAAGAAAACATGTCCCAATCGTGCACCAACAATGGTAGCGATGACCATGAACAACACCAATTGATCCAGGTATTTTTCGTGAATTCGTTCGCGCTTAAACATCCGTTTAATCACGAAGTAACCAATCATCAATCCAGTTACGAAAAGTAAACCGTAGTAATTTGGCGTTTTCCACCCCTCGATAATTTCAGGCGTAACGTCCCAGGTTATGAATAAATTCACGCTTTTTGTTTATTGATTTCAACCAAAGATAGTGGTTTTTTGGAGTTCTGCTTGAACTTCAATTTTTCTGATCTACCTTTCTTGAAAATCTTATTGCTTACGGTTTTTCCTTTGCGCAATTCTTTTTGCTCCTCTGGAGACAGGTGAATCACCGATTGGCATTCATCAGAACAGCAGTTCTCCATTTGTTCTTTACACGAATCACATTGAATGAATAGCAAGTGACAACCGTCGTTTACACAATTCGTATGCGTATCGCATGGCTCTCCACATTGGTGACATACAGAAATAATATCATCCGAAATTCGCTCTCCACGACGCTCATCAAAGACAAAGTTTTTACCGACAAACTTGTTTTCCAATCCTTGCTCCTCGCATTGACGCGCATAGTTGATGATTCCACCTTCCAATTGGTGTACTTTATCGAAACCTCTGTGTTTGTACCAAGCTGATGCTTTTTCACATCGGATTCCTCCTGTACAGTACATCACGATATTTTTGTCTTTTGCTTCCTTCAAGAATTCATCTTCAATATATGGAAGTGACTCGCGGAAGGTATCTACATCTGGCGTAATTGCACCTTTGAAATGCCCTACTTCGTGCTCATAATGATTTCTAAAATCAATCAACACGGTATTTGGATCGTCGGTTAATTGGTTGAACTCCTCTGCCGAGAGATGTTTTCCTTTGTTGGTTACATCGAAGGTTTGATCTTCCAATCCATCCGCCAAAATCTTGTTTCTCACCTTGATTTTGAGCTTCAAGAATGGGAATTCTGCTTCGGCTTCATCAATGGCGATGTTTAAGCGAATGTTATTCAAGAATTCAATTTCGTACAATTCTTTTCGGAATTGCTCCAAATTCTTGTTCGGCACTGCTATTTGAGCATTAATCCCTTCTGATGCCACGTACGTACGCCCAACAATGTCAAGTTTTGACCACATTTGAAACAAGTGATCTCTGAATAAACGAGGGTGTTCGATTTTTGCGTATTGGTAAAAAGAAATGGTTACGAAATCATTCCCGCTGGCGCGTAATTTCTCCTCCAATTCCTCTTTACTTAATGTATTCCACAGTTGCATGCTATGTTGTATTTAAGTTAAAAGTGCTGCGAAGATAATCAATCTTTTAAAAATTTCTACCTCGTCGGGATGAACCAAAAAAAAGACCACTCTTTCGAATGGTCTTTTCAAAAATCTATTTATGTGTAATTTATCTCAGTACATTGACATGTCCTGTTACACGTTTTCTTTCGTCGCTATACGCTGTTTTGAACTCGATCAACCACGAATAGGTACCATCTTCTACAACCTCTCCACCATAGGTTCCATCCCAACCTACTTCGGCATCATTCGATTCCCAGATGATTTCTCCCCAACGGTTAAAAATCTTCATATTGAAATCATACGGATCAAACCCTGCTGTAAATACAGGCTTGAAGTACTGGTTGTAGGCGTCATTATCTGGCGTAAATGCGTTCGGTACGAAATACAATAGCTCCACATCAACCGAAATCGTTACCCACGTCGTATCCACACATCCAAGCGGCGAATAAGCAATTAACTGTACATCGTACGAACCTCCATCCGATGCTGGGAATGTATGTGTTGGATCTTCTAAATTCGTTGGTTCCGAATTATCATCAAAATCCCATTCATACGTTACAGCTCCCACCGACGTATTGAAGAATTCAACGCCTGTTTCGAGTGTAGATAATTGATTCGAAGAAACTCCGAAACTAGCCACAGGTGTCGATTCTACATAAATGTAGTCCGTGTACGTTTCCGTGTTATCACATCCTGTATTGGAAGTGGACGTCAATGTTACATCGTAGTTTCCTCCTTCTGGGAAGGTATAGGCTACAGGACCGCAACCAGTCAACGTTTCTCCATTGATGCTCCACTCACAGCTTGCGATACCACTTGATGCTGTAGACGTACTGATAAAGTTCACCGTTAATGGCTCACATCCTTGCAATAGATCTCCCACAAAACTTACAACCGGTGGCTCTTCCACAAAAACGGTCATTTGATCTGTATTGGTACAACCATTGAATTCTGCCGTAACCGTATACGTTGTTGTTGCTCCAGGATTGAACGGTCCAGGTGGAATAGCAGGACTCCATGACAAGTTCGCTCCCATTGGATTCACAGGCGCAAGTGTTGTCAAATCTCCCTCACAAATTGTTTGGTCAGGACCTGCGTTAATTGGCACTGGCAGCGGATCAATTGAAATCAATTGCGTTACGAGTGTTTCATTTCCACAATCGTCCGTTACAGAGAATGTTCTTGTGATTGTTTCTCCTGCACAAATATCATTATCCGATACATCGCTCACCCATGTAACTGTTGGAGCTGCCGTACAGTTGTCCGCTTCGTCGTATACTTCAGATGTTGACATGTTTCCTGCAGGGACATCCGTAATCAAAGGATAACTTACGGGTATTGGATTACTCGCCGTTGGCGGAGTAACATCATTCACTACAAATACTTGATCTACTGATGTAGTGTTACCACAGTCGTCTGTCACAATGTACGTTCGTGTAATTGTTTCAGGACATGATTGTCCGTCAGAAACGTCTCCTCCATGAGAAACCGTTGGTTGAGCCGAACAGTTGTCCGCTACATTAGGAACCACACTTCCATCTGGAACAGGAATATCAGAAACACACTCTACGTTCATTCCTGCTGGCGCTCCCGCTGTTGGAGGTGTTGTGTCCGTTATTGTAAAGACTTGCGTAACAGGAGTTGAAACGTTACCACAGTTATCTGTAGCCGTCCATGTTCGTGTTACTGTACCACCACATCCACCACCTACGAGTGGTCCATCTGTTGATGTTACCGTTCCAGGTGCATCACAGTTATCCGTGTATCCCAACGTAGTTGGTGCAGGAATATCTCCAATACATTCAACGGTTACTGCCGCAGGAGGCGTATCCATAACTGGACCTTGCGTATCTTGAACAACAATCAATTGTTCTACGTCAATGAAGTTACCACACACATCTTCCACACGATACGTTCGCGTGATTGTTTCAGGGCATGATTGTCCGTCGGATACATCTCCAATAAATGTAACCGTTGGAGTTGCTGTAAAGTCATCCGCTTCATCCGTTACTACTGTTACGTCTGGCGCTGGAACATCTCCAATACATTGAACATTAATTGTTGTAGGGTTTGAAGCCGTCGGCGCAACATCTACCGTAATGGTAGTTGGGAAGCGACATTGTGCATTGGCTGTCCATCCACAGTTCAAACCTGGGTTCACCAAATCAACTGAAGTTGGCTGACAAATAAAGTCTCCAGCATTGTTGTTATCTGCACTTCCTGTTCGCGCCATACTATGTTGAACTCCTCCTACTGTTCCACAGTTTGGAGGAACACCGTTTCCAGTCCATTCTGAACCTAAAGTGATGACGTTTCCATTAATAACCGGAGCGAAACTCGCTAACTGAGCCGCTGACCATCCCCAACAAACGAAATCAACAACGTTGTATTGATCATCTAGGATCATTGCCCAACTGTTGTTATTTGGGTTCCAGAAAATATTATTCCCCCAATAGTTTGCAGCTTGAGAATTGTCCGTTCTCGACATCATCGAGCAAGGAGTAAATGAGTTCGGCAACATCCACATCGTTGAATTGAATGAGTTGACGTTCGTGTAAGAACTACTTACTACAACTCTCCACCCTGCTGTATTGATAGGTGTATTGTATAGATTGGAAATTTCAATGTAATCTTCAGAACCTGATCCTCCGATAGCTCCTTCAACACCACACTCAGTGATAAGAATTGAACCTCCAACACCCGTAACTGTTCCTTGAACACCTACCCAATACGTTGTGTCTTGTGTTAAGTTCGGAGTTGTGAATGACGGTGACGATCCCACTAGGTTTCCTCCTGTCGCAGCATCGTACCATTCATATGATCCTGTTGAGCCACTCGCTGTTAGCGTCGTTGAAGACCCAGAACAAATGAATGTATTTCCTGTTACCGTTGGCTCTTCCAATACATCGAATAAGAAGTTAGATTGAGCTGTAGTTGCGGGACATGCACTGCATCGTGCAAAAACGGTATACGTTGTTGTCGCTGTTGGTGAAGCGGTAAAAGAAGCTGTTGTGCTCCATGGTTGAACAACACTTGCTCCCTGCGTTACTTGGAACTCCCAGTTTCCTGTTGAGCAATCTCCTAAGGCAGTGAAGTTTGTTGTTCCGGCATCGCCTTCACAAATTAAGATAGTGTCTGGTAGCGCTTGAACGCCTGTTGCTCCACACTGAGCATTTGTGTTTCCAATGGTCAAAAATACCAAGGAAACGAAAGAAATGAGTTGTGTTAAGTTCTTCATGTCTCCTTAGTTTAGTGATTCAATGTAGTTAAGGTCTGCTTGAAACATTGAGTAGTTCATTCCAAGCACAGTTGCTTGATTTACTAGTGCTTCAATGGTAGCCGTATGATCGCTCAAATTGGATGTATTTCCTTGGTTTACCAGATCGTATACAATCGTAATTTCAGCGATAAGGTTTTCAGCAATCTCTCTTGTTTCTTCTTGTTTGGGATGATCTACATCGAAGGGTTGAGCTTCCGAAATTTGATCAATTGTTAATGTGCACTGAATTGAAGTTGGAGATTGCGCTATCAGCGATGAACCGCTTAAAAAGACAATAGCCATTAACAGTAGTAGCTTTCTCATAATTAGTTTTGTTCGTTTTCTGTCCTTTAACATTTTCTTCTGTCGGTGAGAGAAGAAACCGTTAAAGTCTTGTTGGTCATGTGGTATTTATTTTGAGGTTTTTTTCCGTCCTCAGTACAAAGTCGAAAAATTCATTAAATGGTTGCCAAATTTATCGAAATATTTGGTTAATTTTTCATGAAGAATACCTCATTATCTACAACTTGTTAAGTTCTTAACTTCACTTCATGTCGTCACTAACATTTTATATAGCAGGGAAATAGGATATTCGAGATAACAATTCTAAAAAAATCAATGTACATTGCAAAAAAACATCAGATATGACACTCGCAGCTCAAATAGTTATTGGAATCATTGCTCTATTACACATCTACATTTTATGGTTGGAAATGTTTGCATGGGAAAGCCGAGGACCAAAAGTTTTTCGAGGGTTTCCAAAGGAATTATTCCCTAAAACAAAAGGAATGGCCGCTAACCAAGGTTTGTACAACGGATTTTTGGCAGCTGGACTGATTTGGTCGTTCTTCATCAAAGATGATATCTGGAGAGACAACGTGGCCTTGTTCTTCCTTGGATGTATCGCAGTAGCAGGTATTTTCGGTGCGTTGACAGCCTCCAAAAAAATCTTGGTTGTTCAGACGGTACCTGCAACCATCGCCATTATCTTGACGTTACTTGCTTAATTAGATTCTGACTTTTCAGATTCAGGAGCAGGATAGGGAGAAACATACTCTTTTGAAAAATCCTCCCATGAGATTGGATTTTCTTCTGCATCATACACTTCGAAGAATTCCACAATTTGAAGAAACGAAGCTGCATCTTTGTAACCAGGGATAGACGATAAATTTTTCAATTCATCACTCAAAAAGACAATAGTCGGGTAAGACAATTTCCCACCCATTAATTCGGCGGGTAACTCGTGATATCCGCGTCTTCCTTGCTCTACAAAATTGTACGTTCGATCTCCTAAGGTTATCGCTTCCTTGTATTCTCCATCCAACGCGATTGCGTAAAAATTCTGGTTTACGTGATCGACTACCAGAGAATCGGAAAAAGTCGTTTTGTCCATTCGCTTACACCAACCGCACCACACTGTAGAAATATCAATCACCCACTTTTTCGGATTTTCCTGATGAAGTTCGTATGCCTCTTCAAAACTCAGCCAATTGATTTTTGCTCCTTCTGAAGATGCAGCATCTGAACCATGTTGAGCAAACACCGTTGTTGCTAGAAAAAACACCGTAAAAAATGTAATAAGTTGTTTCATGCCTTTTGATTGGTTCTTTAAAATTAAGACAATGCAAACAATATTCCAATTCTCGTCCACCTACACGCATTGAACATGAATAAATTGTATATTCGTAAACGTGAAGTTTTTACATCTAACGATCATATTGAGCGCCTTCTTCTTATTAACGGCCTGTCCCGGAGCCCGTCGAGAATCGTCTTTGAAGCAACTACAAGACAACGGAATGGATTTCCCCAACTTGAGATCTCAGCGTTTTTCAGTAGTCAAATTTCAAATTTCTGAATTGTTTGATCGCGATTACGGTTTATATCACACTTTGCAAGATCAAGCGATTGGATTCGTGATTCACGATATGAACGTGCATTTCACCGTAGAGCGATTTGGAAGTGACGAAGTCGATATGATTCAATTTGCCTTCGATGATGATATTGGTCCCTTGGATGCTGTTCATGACAACTACATTCTAAAACGTGAGGCCTCACTAATAGAACCTTCATTTACTGGTATCAAAAAAGAATTGCCTGAAACGGTGAATTTCCCTGGTTTCGTTCAGGTAGTTGAAGGAGCGAGCAGTGACTATTCAGATATTCTTTCGTATTTCACAGCAACGCTCGAAATCGGAAACGATTACTATGTATTTCAACTTATCGGAAAGGAAGGAAATATGGAATATCTTTACGATGATTTCTTAGATATTTTGTCTTCCGCGCACATCTAATGTCTCCTTCAAACTTCATACAGTCTCTCGAAAAATCGGTAAATGAACACGGTTTACCAGGAGAACAAGCACACCGACTTTTGATGCCCGTAAAGCGTCCTCTATCAAGCGTGGCGAAAGCAAACACTTCCCACTATCGCGAATCTGCCGTAGGAATCGTTTTGCACCCAGGTGAAGACGCAATGCAATGCATTTTGATCAAACGCCCATCATATATTGGAGCACATGGCGGACAAATCAGTTTTCCTGGAGGAAAGCGCGACGCCACAGATATCGATCTAGAATTCACCGCAAGAAGAGAATGTTTTGAGGAAATTGCGCTACCACATACACACGCGCAACTCATTCAACCACTCACGGAAGTATTCATTCCTGTCTCGAAGTTTTCAGTTCAACCGTATGTCTTTTTCGCAGAAGATTTACCCGAGCTCATTCCCGATCAGCGTGAAGTGGAAGAAATTATTCATTTCGACGTAGCTCATCTACTCCACGACAAGAACATCGCGACTACCTCTATCCCACTTCAAACAGGACTCACAATAAAAGATGTGCCCTATTTTGACATTCACGGACATATTGTGTGGGGCGCTACTGCCATGATGTTAGCCGAACTGAAAGTAATTTTGGAGCGCATGGACAAGCGTCTATTTTGATTAACTTAGGAACATGAGTTCAATTTCTCGAAGAAAATTTATCCCTTTGGCTGGAACGGCACTCGCTGGATTAGCTTCATTATCTTTCACGAAAACTGAAAATGAGACTGCCATCGAACCAATGCGGATGGTCCCCAAACGACTCAAAAAAGGAGATACGATTGGCATTGCCGCATCCGCTGGTCCTATTCGAACGCGGAAGGAAGTCGAAGAATTTGAAAAAGTTCTTCATCAGCTCGGCTACCAAACGAAGCTCGGCAAAAATGTTTTCAAACAGGATGGCTATTTCTCTGCTAGCGATGAAGAACGAGCAGCTGAATTCATGGAACTCATCGAAGATCAAGAAGTGAATGGCATTTTCTTTATTCGAGGAGGTTGGGGATGCGCACGACTTCTCGAACTATTGGATTATGAGTCGATTACTCAACATCCAAAAGTAATCATGGGGTTCAGCGATATTACCGCGTTACTGAATGCTATCACTTCTGAAACTGGTATCGTTACCTTTCACGGACCCGGAGGAAATTCTACTTGGAATGAGTATAGCGTGAATTACATCAACCGATTACTTCGTAAAGCCGAGAAAGTCACCTTTGAAAATACACATTCAGATCACCCAATAGCGACATATTCTACAGGAGAAGCCGAAGGAATTCTGTATGGTGGTAACCTATCCGTTTTGTGCGGAATGATTGGGTCGGACTACCTTCCCGATTGGAGCGAAAAAATTCTTTTCTTAGAAGATGTTGCCGAAGAACCTTATCGCATCGACCGCATGTTGACACAACTCAAACTGGCGGGCGTTTTCGAACAGATTTCTGGTTTGGTTTTGGGTAATTTTAGGAAATGTATCGCGGAAGAACCTCACCGATCATTTACCTTGGAGGAAGTGTTCGAACAACATTTTAAAGATGCGAAGATTCCCGTTTTTTACGGCGCTCAAATCGGACATATCCGGAATAAATTTACCGTTCCCGTTGGAGTGAAAGTCCGTATGAATAGCGAAAATGGAACGATTCAATTGCTTGAAGCCGGAGTTCAATAAATCTTCTTATTCCTCGAGTATTTCATCGATAATTTCCAAAAGGCTCTCCTTGGCTTCTTTCATTACTGGTAAGAAAGGCCAAATGTGCGGCATTCCCTCTCCTACTTTTACGGTCAGTTTTGTCTCCATCTGGCGTAACTTCTCTTCACCTAAACGCTGATCGGGATATGAAATATCATTTCCAGCGAGATACATAATTGTCTCTGGAAAACCTTCGAAGCTTCCGTACAAAGGAGAAATAATTGGATCTTTGAGCGAGCGATTTCCTGCTGCCATCTTTTTTGCACTGAGCACGCCTTTTTTGGATAAAATCGGATCGTTCACCTCTAGTTCATCAATGGCTGAATTTTCGAAGGAAGCATCTAAGATTGGTGAAACAAGAATGATTTTTTTAGGTATCTCTCCATTCGACTTTACCAAACGCTGAATGAGTGTCAGGATTAAATTTCCGCCCACAGAATCCCCCAGAAGAATGATCTTGTCAGAGGGAAATTGTTCGAGTGCTTGTTGGTATATACGGTCGATATTTTGTGTAATCGCGTCGATTTGGTGCTCTGGTGCTTTTGGATAATCACACATCCAAATGGTACTTGACGTCTTTTCATAAATCGTCTTTAGTGTATCCCAATGATGTTTCGCTGGACCCGAGATAAACGCTCCACCATGCATAAACAAGATCAACTTCTTTGCTTCATTGTTAGCTTTTACTTCAGTAATGTTGCTATCCGCAATTTGAAATCGACGAACGCGTTCGGAACGAAAAAAGGAAGATTTCGGTGTATGGACATCCTCTTTGCGCACCTTTTGGTAATCAATTGGATCTTGACTGAATTGTTTTTTGATGCCTTTCAAGCGAAGAACAAATAGTGTGATGTAGTATGTTAGGCTGTGCTTCATTTTATGCTTGCTTTGAAATTCACGAAGTAAAATCTAGAAAAAAAGAGAGACATCTTTCCAACTTGATTTCAATAGATTACATAAAAAGCCCCGCTTGATACAAGCAGGGCTAGAAAAAATACCGTTGTTTTAATTCTTAAAATCTGAATCGGGCAAATCCAAATGCCGTAGACACACTGTTAGATCCATCCAAGAAGAACGTCAATGCATCACGCGAAGAAACGCCGAATTCGTAGGTTCCTCCTCCGAAAGCAAAGTTGATTCCTACAGGAACGTTGTGTTTATACAATCCGCCTCCAAGGTAACCTGCACTCAAACGCAACCACTTGAATACACGAACATCACCTCCAACGGAAACTACTGGATTCGTCAAACTTCCTGGGTTATCGCGATCAAACGGTCCAACCACATCCATTCCTACACGAACACGACCTAACTCGAAGCTCGCACCCAAACGATACGTTGCTGCGTTCTTCAAGGTGTATTTTTCCTCACCCTCAAGTGAAATCACCCCTCCGTCTTCTAACAAATTGTAGACCGAATTCGTAATGTTGTAATTGCCCAATCCCGCTAATTCCATACTCGCGACGAGCGTATCATTTACACTATATACATTACGTGTGTACGTTACAGAACCAATGTTATTGACCGCTGCTGCCACTTTCAATTTGTTGAAGATAATCGCGCTCGCAGAAAGGTCGATTCCATATCCAGTCCCAACGGGTTTCGGAATGTTTCCTGTACTTGTGAAAGCCGAAGGATTCCCGCTTGCAGCGGCACCATAATCAATATCGTAATTTGAATTGAACGAAGAATATACATAGAACTCATCGTCGTTCGCTACTGCGTTAAACATTGCCATTGATTGAATAAAACGACCACCAATTCCAGCATACAACACAAAGGTTGAGTCTTTTCCGAAGACTTTACGTCCATAACCGAAATTGTAGTAACGGTTCCAAGCAAAACGAATTTCAGTTCCATTCATGAATTCACGAAGTCCCAATGGAACACTCGCCGTTCCTTGAATAACAGCATTCAATGTATCATCTGAAAGTGAAGCACTGTTCGCAATTCGCGATGTATCCGTTCCGAACACAACCGTAAGTGAATCGAAATAATTTGCCACGCGACCATTAAAAATAAGATCCGTTGTATTATCGTTGAAACGTGAGTACCAAGAATAGTTCTCCGAAATATTGAAAGCGAACCCTCCTAATTTTTCTGATTGAAACGAGAATCCTGCCCAGTTGAAGCTCATATCGAATGCAATACCTGAATTCAAATAATCCATAGCGTATTGTCGTTGCGCTTGCCAACCAGCCGTATCCGTTTCTTTATCGGTTACCGTTTGTCGGATTGATTTATACAAGGCCTTCAATTTATCAGAGTTCAATGAATCTGAATAAATTCCTAAATTAAATTCTGAACTTCCTGTCGTAAATTTCTTATTGTACTCATTTCCCCAACCTAAAGCAGATGAATTAATTCCCAATGAATGGTAATCGGTTACGAAGGTTGTGGCCACTCCTTTTCCAACTGCTGGATAAGCAATCCCCTGAGTTTGAGCGTGAAAATTAAAAGATAAAGTAAAAAGAAAGGCGAATAAGGCTATTATGGCTTTCATACGGTTTGTTTAAAGTTTCAACTAAAGTACGAAAGAAATTAAAAGTTGAATAATTGAAGGGGTGAATAGATTGAAAAATGGAGAGAGAGATTGAAAAAAACATCGTCTTAATGAAACGATTGATGGAAGTCCTGAAGCCTTTTTTTAACCTTTTGATTCAGCATTTTTCAATCACAAATGCCTAAAATCAAAAAGAGGAACAAATTTGCTTGAAACTTCTTCCTCTTTCTGCTAAACCATGCTAAAACTATAAAACCCAAAACAAGAAAACTAACCTTTGTAATGGATATGGTACAAATGTAATGCTTAAAATCTTTCCGACAATGCGTTTTTGATAAAAAAACAGCTAAGTAGTTGAATAATTCCGATGAATTAACATTTTTTATCGATTAACCGAGAACTACATCCAAGATCATCATGAGCAAGAAACCAACAATAAAGCCCATAACACCAACGTCGGTGTACTTATCCCTCTGAGTTTCAGGAATCACCTCTTCCACCACCACATAAATCATGGCGCCAGCAGCAAATCCAAGTGCATACGGCAGCATGGGTTCAAACGATGTCACAGCAAATGCTCCTAACACCCCTGCGATGGGTTCAACAACTGCCGAAAGCTGTCCGTACCAGAAACTTTTCCAACGCGACATTCCTTGTCGACGAAGCGGCATTGCCACAGCAATTCCTTCTGGAAAATTCTGAATTCCAATACCAATTGCCAATGTTACCGCAACAGCTACCATATGGAAATCGCCCCCAGCAGCACCAAAAACAACCCCAACTGCTAATCCTTCAGGAATATTGTGAAGTGTAATCGCCATTACGAGTAATGTTGTACTCTTCCAATTCGTGTCGATTCCCTCTTTCTCGTCTTCCTTAAAATTGATATGCAAGTGAGGAAGCAATTTGTCCATTCCAAACAAGAAGATTGCTCCAATTAAAAATCCAACCGACGCCGGCATTACTTCCCATCCACCCTGCATTCCAGAATCACGCGCCTGATCAATTGCAGGAATTAACAAACCGAAGCAACTCGCCGCCACCATAACTCCTCCCGTAAAACCGAGGAGTCCATCGAGTACAACACGACGTAGAGTCTTGAAGAAAAACACCGTAGACGCGCCAGCGGCAGTTAGAAACCAAGTAAAGCACGTTGCATAAAATGCAGCCAGGACAGGGTCTAATTCGGCAAAATATTGAATAACTTCTTTCATCGCGTCGAATAACGAGAACTTTAAATAGCTTTCTATTGACACAAATTTAACAAGAATTCCATCTTAACAACCTGACGCTTCGTAACGAATCATTACATTTGCACCGAAAAAAAAGTCAAAACAGAAGAAAATGGCAACTAACAGAACGTTTACAATGCTGAAGCCTGATGCGATCGAGAACGGTCACATGGGGAAAATTATCGACATGATCATCGAAGCTGGATTCGATATCAAAGCGATGAAATACACAAAGCTTACTGAAGATCAAGCAAAAGAATTTTATGCGGTTCACGCTGAGCGTCCATTCTACGGAGAATTGGTAGAATACATGACATCTGGACCAATCGTAGCAGCAATTTTGGAAAAAGACAACGCAGTTGAAGATTTCCGTACATTGATTGGAGCTACTAACCCAGCTGAAGCAGCAGAAGGAACAGTTCGTAAATTGTACGCTGAGTCTATCGGTCGTAACGCAGTTCACGGATCTGACTCTGACGAAAATGCAGAAATCGAAGGAAAATTCCACTTTACAGCAGCGGAGATTTTCTAAGGATTCGAACGAATATATGTGAAAGGTCTCGATTTTCGAGGCCTTTTTTTTGTGACTGTATGAAAATCTTTTTCGATTAAACTTGTTTCACTATTTTACGAAGAATTCTAAACCTCAAACAAAACTGAATCATCATGAAACAATTCGAATACAAACTACTTACCATCAGCGTTGCCCATTTTAAAAAAGAGGATTTTCAGAAGGAAATTAATGAGAAGTTTAAAAATTGGGGAGAGCAAGGCTGGGAATTAATAAAAATGGAACCCATCACATCTGGCGGAGTCGTTTTTCAGGGAACATCTGAATTCTTGGTGGTGTTCAAACGAGAAAAACAAAAAGGTTCATGAAGTTAAATCGCTTTTTCTTTTCAGTACTTAGCGTTTCATTTTTAACTGTTCTTTCTTGTCAAGTGCAGAACCCTCGCTCCATTAAAGAAACGGACCTAGATGAATGCGTTCAAGAAAATTGGCTTACTATTTACAGGAAAAATGATGATGTTCTATTTCTTTCTGATGAAAATCAAATTGACACTTACACTGAAATAAAAGAGCTTCTACTTAGTGGAGATATTCGACTTTGGTACAAGCGACGGAACAACTCCGACTGGATGACATCCCCACTACCTGAAACGGTTAGGGACTCAATTCTATATAACGATTCATCATACTACAATCTTTATTTTGATTATCAATCAGAAGGTGACATACCTATGAAGAACAGCAAAGGAGGAGACTCAATACGCCCCTATCCGAGTGGAGGAGGTGTTTACATATACCCACCCCATAAATACGAGCCAATAACCTTGGATCTCGTTACCGAAATCAGAATCAAAGAAAATCGGATATACGACAGCATATCAAACGATTACTACCTCAAACCAGTAATGGTCGCATTTGACGTCTTTACTTGGAAACATAACATTTCATTTTGGGTTAAAGTCGATGATCTTGATAAACATATGCAAATAAATAGATCCTGGATTAACCACATCACCGAACAAAAATACCACGGTTTTGTCTACCAGCGACGCTCATGCAACGCCCCCGACTACAAACATAAGATCATTTACCCCACACTTGACTAAAAACAAGCGAGTCAACGACTTAACTGACCCACTTCATATACTCAAAAACAAACCGTAACTTTAATGAAACGAAGTTAGGTAGACCATGGGAAACATCGAGAAGATAGTCAATGCTCAAAAAGCATATTTCAACACAAACACAACGAAGGACGTTGCGTACAGAATTGCGCAGCTCAAAAAATTAAAGGCGCTTATTCAAGCCAATGAGCAAGAAATATTTGATGCGATTTATGCCGATTTCGGAAAGTCTGAATTTGAAACCTACCTCACCGAACTCGCACTGTTGCGCCACGAGATTGATTTGTGCATTAAGAAAACGAAACGCTGGAGCAAGCGCAAACGTGTCTGGTCCGGAATCGCCAATTTTCCATCAAAGAGTTACATCATTCCTGAACCCCTTGGTGTTTGCCTGGTGATTGGTGCATGGAATTATCCGTATCAACTTTCGCTCCTACCCGCCTTAACTGCGCTTGCTGCAGGAAACACGGTGATCATGAAGCCAAGTGAGCTCCCTTCCCGAACATCTGCAGTGATGGCCAAAATGATTAATGAACATTTCGCTGCCGATTATTTCCATGTGATTGAAGGAGGAGTTGAGGAAACAACGGAGTTATTGAATCAGCCGTTTGACAAAATCTTTTTCACAGGTAGTATTCCTGTGGGGAAAATCGTTTACGAAGCTGCCGCAAAGAACTTGACACCTGTCACCCTCGAATTGGGTGGGAAAAGTCCAACTTTCGTGCTTCAGGATGCTGATCTGAAAATGACGGCGAAACGCATTGCTTGGGCAAAATTCATCAATGCAGGACAAACCTGTGTTGCTCCCGATTATATTCTTGTAGAAAAAAGCATCGAAGACAAATTCATCGAAGCGCTCAAAGTAGAATTGGAAAATTATCCTCAATCAAGTGATCAATTTGACGATAACTACGTTAAAATCATCAATACCAAGAATTTCGACCGACTCTCGGAGTTAATCGACAAGGAAAAAGTGTGTTATGGCGGAAATCAAAACCGTGAAGAACGCTTCATCAGTCCAACCATTATGAAAAACGTTTCTTTTGATGATCCCATCATGGAAGATGAAATTTTCGGTCCAATTTTACCGATTCTTTCCTTTTCTGATTTAAACCAAGCCATTCACGAAGTGAAAGCACGCCCGAAACCGCTTTCGTGCTACGTCTACTCAAAAAATAAGAGCTCGATCAACAAGTTGCTCCATGAAGTTTCCTTCGGAGGTGGCTGTGTGAATGATAGCATTATGCATCTTGCTGTGAGTAAACTTCCTTTCGGTGGCGTGGGACATAGCGGAATTGGAAGTTACCACGGAAAAGTTGGTTTCGACACCTTCTCTCACCAGAAAAGTATCTTGCACAAAGGTTTTTGGTTTGAACCACCCATCAAGTATGCGCCGTATTCGCCAAAGAAATTGAAAATCATTCGATGGTTGATTGGATAGCTTGCAATGGATTGTTATCAAGAGTGATAATCACGCAAAGAAGAGATTAACTAGTGAATGGGAAGTCTTTAAAAAAGAGGAGAAAACCGACCGCAGCATCGACTAAAAATCACACAAGAAGATGTCAACGCAGAAACTTTGCCCAACATTTATTAACTTAACTGGTTCCATAAAAACAAACCATCCAAATGGCATTTATAGACTACTATAAAATATTGGGGATTGAAAAAACGGCTACCCAAGAGGAAATAAAAAAAGCCTACCGAAAATTGGCACGAAAACACCATCCGGATTTAAACCCGAACGACAAGGAGGCGGAGAAAAAATTTAAAGAAATCAATGAGGCCAACGAAGTTTTGAGCGATCCTGAAAATCGTAAGAAATACGATAAATACGGAAAAGACTGGAAACACGCTGATGAATTTGAACAAGCACGACAACAGCAACAAGCTCATGGTGGTTTCCAAGGCCAATCATCAGGTGATTTTTCAGGAGGTGACTACTCCGACTTTTTTGAATCGATGTTCGGTGGCGGACGTGGAAGAACAAGAAATGTCAAATTTAAAGGACAAGATTTTCATGCGGAACTACATCTCGATTTAAAAGATGTCTACGAAACACACAAGCGCACGCTCACTGTTAACGGCAAAAATATTCGCCTTACGATTCCAGCGGGAGTCAAAAATGGCCAAACAATTCGCATCAAAGGTTATGGCGGCGAAGGTTTAAATGGTGGACCGAAGGGAGATTTGACCATCGAATTTTCAATTGATAATCATACGCAATTCAAACGCGACAAAGACAATTTATACACAAGCGTAGACATTGATCTTTACACAGCGCTACTCGGTGGCGAAATCACCGTTGACACCTTTGACAGCAAAGTGAAGTTGAACGTAAAACCCGAAACACAAAGCGGAACGAAAGTAAAACTGAAGGGCAAAGGCTTTCCTGTTTACAAAAAGGAAGGGAAATTTGGTGACCTGTATATAACGTACAACGTGCAGCTTCCAACCAAGCTTACTCCGAAGGAAAAAGAATTGTTTAATGAACTAGCTAAACTAAGACAGAAATGAGCGAAGATAAATTAATTCCAATTGAGCAATTATGTGTTCACTACGAAATCGAAACGTCGTTGTTCTATGAGTTGCACGATTTTAACATCATCGAAATACTATCTGTTGAAGATTCAATTTTTATTCATGAAGATAAAATCGGTGTTGTCGAGAAGGTAGTTCGCATGCAAAAAGATCTCAATATCAACCTTGAAGGCATCGATACAGTGCTCAATTTATTAGACAAAATCAACGACTTGCAAACCGAATTAAATGCGGTAAAAAATAGGCTTCGGTTATACGAAGACTGATTTGATTGACGCAGAGGGAAAATACTCGAAAGAAAAAACACTTTCTTTCAACCTCATCTTTGACAGTTGATTTAGAACGAATTATATCATCGAAACAACTAACTTTGCCCGAACATCACTATTGTTTTCACTGGTGATGCTAACGAATCATTCGATGAAAAAAGTTCTTACGTATCTTCTTACTCTCTTTGTACTGGGCAGTTGTAGTCATTCCTACTATATTCCAACAACAGCAAATGTTCCGCTCTTAAAAGAAAAGAATGAATTGCGCGCCACGCTTTCTGGCGGCGGTGGAGGTGACATTTCCACGGTCGATTTTCAAGGTGCTTACTCCGTTACCAACCATTTTGCCGTGATGACCAATTTTATGTCGGCACGTGGCTCGGATGATGACACAAACAGCAGCGGTAGCGGAAATTGTTTCGAATTGGGAGCAGGTTATTTCACTCCTCTAGAAAAAAATGGCGTTTTTGAAATCTACGGTGGATTTGGGTTTAGCAATCAACAACACACATACAACAGCGGAGGAAGGGCTGACTTGGCATTTCGCAAAATCTTTGTTCAACCTTCGATTGGATTATCATTGAACTCCTTTGATCTTGCTTTTACACCTGGCTTTAGCTCCGTAAGTTTTCACAAAGTGGACAATCAACTGCTCTCAACGGATGTGAATTTTGAAGAAGTCGATCAAATTGCCAAAAACAACGTCTCTCTCCTTTTTGAACCAGCCTTAACGATTCGCGCAGGATGGAAACACGTAAAATTTCAGACACAATTCGGACTTGCTCGAAACTTATCGCATCCAAATTTGGAATTTGAAGAATTTAAGGTGAATGTTGGTTTGACGTTCTCCTTGGCAGAACGGTATCGGGACTAGAGCTAATATGAGTTTCTTTTCACTTCCCATAACTACCGAAAGTATCCCTTCGTACGGTAAAACGATCCTATTGCAACCTAATTCTCCTTTCCACCAATTTTAGCTAAATTTGATTCAATATTTTGAAGACCAAATTACTGCTACGTTACAAGACCTCAACTTATGCTGAATCTGCTCAAACGACACTACATTCTACTCATTTGTGTTCTCGGATCAATCGTCCGTTTGGTATACGGCATGATCTACGAGCCTTGGGAATCAAGTCCAGATCATCTAGCGTGGGAGTTGGTCATCGAACAAGGTCATTTCGATTACGCCCATTTAATTCATTATCCGCACGAGGGAGGAACGATCCTTATTTCTTTGCTTAGTCAACTCGTTGAACTGATAACGAGTTTTAGTTCATTAACGATTTTGGCATTTCTATGTGATTTCGCAGTGCGTTTCATTCAACTGAAAGTAGTTCAAAAAGTCATCAGTACAGAAGTGTCAATTTTATTCGGATTGTGGACAATCTTCGCAAGTCCAATAATTATTCCGTGGGGCACTGCAAACTTTGGCCTGCACTCCATTTCGAGTGTTTTCCCTTTTCTCATAGTATATATTCTATTCGCCTATAACAGCTCCATAAAATATCAACTATACGGCGGCGCTTTCCTTGCCTTGGCATGTTGGTTTTCGTATTCAAACATCATTCTTGTTCCGTTCTTTTTCCTATTCCTTGTGATGACGCAAGTAAAAATTAGAAAATGGGCGTACACCCTTGTGGGCTTTTCAGTAATTGCACTGTTGCACGTATTGGTTCGCACACAGACTGATCCCGGTTTTCACTTTTCCGACTTTGGACTTTTTTCCATCCGAGGCGAGTCATTCTCTCTAGCGGAAATCGACATGGTAGAGCGCATCCAAGATGTACCTCAGGTCGTAGCCAATTCTCTTACCGCTCTTCCTCATATCGATGAGTATTCAAGTTTCTTCAAAATTATAATACCGATCCTGCTCCTCGCTGCCATTACTGGACTTTCCGTTTCAGCCTGGAAAAAACGAACATCGTGGAAATTCTTGCTCATCGTAGCAATTATACTGGGGTATTTTGCTTCCTATATTATTAGTCCATTTTTCTACCCAAAGGAATCCGGTTACTTCGTAATGTACAGGCATTTGACCTACATCGCTCCTTTGTTGGCTTTGCTGATAATTATGGGGCTTGCGTCGTTCAAACACAAAATTATTCCCATCTCATTTGTTATCCTTTGTGCGCTTCAATCTTCACAGGTATTCACCGCAGAAAAGACTCCCCCCAATGATATGCTCACAAAAGCAAGCGGATGGGTACTTGCCTTCAAATTTGGGCACTCCCCAGAAGATGTTATCGAGATTGTTAACTCAAACCCGAAGAAAAGCAAGTTGCTGATTGAAGGAATTGGCTGGGGAATGTGCACTGCGCTCCTGCAAAATCACCCTGATCCAAGCGAAAAAAATGTCAAAGCTTCCATTCGAGCGTTAAATGACATAATTAGAAGTTATCCCGAATCCTATCAACCTTTGTTGCGCAACGGAGTTGAGTTAGCGTTTAGCGATGGCATTACGCCGAGGCTGCACCGTGATTTTTTGGAAGAGTATCAGGAGAAAAAATGAGGGTTTGGAGGTTTTTTAGGGACGGTGAAACAAATATGAAGGGTTTAGTCGGTCCTTTCACGGTTAATGGTCTTTTTAACCTAATAGAAGGTTCAACAATGGGACACTTTAAAATTGCTAACACCCTTACAGTTGGCAATGGATGTATAATAACCTGAAAATCTTAATATTCAGGTTGCGCTTTCCAATTCTTAAACAAGAGCCACTTACCGTACCAGCCGCCATCTCCGATTACACTTTTTCTATTTGATGAATCTTAAACTCAACAGCCAAATTTCTCATATTTTTAACAAGTTCATGAAGCGAAAATTTTGCAATATTAGACTCAAAGTCTTCAATCTTGCTAATATTTCTAGGCCCTTTTGCAGTGTCTAGAACAGCCAATACAAAAACAATTTCTCTTTCCTTTATCGTATCGATAAATGCATTCTCTGACAAAGAGGAGAGTTGTTTTTTGGCCGTCTTATTATAATTTGATTTCCCCTTATTGTTCTTAACCAATTGGTACAACCTCCTCAAATAAACGTATCCTGTTTTATCATCCTCCTTAACCTTCCGAGCCGCAACATAAACCTGATGAGACAAATCTCTCATTGAGTTGTCAAAGCCAGCCTTCACGTGAATGAAATATACATTATTCGAATCCCAGTGCATTAAATCACATGCCTCGATATTATCAGGTGTAAACTTATCAAATACAAGAAAATCTGGTTCCGAAATATGTTTTGCATTGAAATAGTTCTCAATTTCTCCTGGATACTTCCATTTTAAAATCTTTCCACTATACTTATTCATATCAATGAAGGACTGACATTGATCGTTAAATTTTTCAATAAAACTTGGCTTAATCTCGAACCATTCCGAGTCCGACAAAAAGTAATTCTTACCGTTATACTTAACCTCAGTGTAATAATGATTTTTAAGTAAATCAGTTGTCTCTATGTCACCGCTATTCGTTTGGCTCGTAATACGAGCATTCTTGATAAGTGAAAGTAATTTATCATCCGCTAAATTTGAATTAAAGTCTTTAATGCTTTTAATAACGCTTATTATACTCTGAATTGGTTCATCAAACGGAATTAATTTTTTCTCACCATCAATCTTGTAATTAAGCACAAAATTATCTGCGTGTAAGTACTTATCGAAATCTTTATGACATAATTCTATACTTGTAGGGTTTTGGCGGCCACTATAATAGTCAACAACAGCATTATCCAATTCTTTATTTAAATTCTCTATCAGAATTTTATTCGTTTTATTCAACTTGACGACACCGTTGATTTCTACAATTGGTGTAACCGTGTCTATCAAATTCTCACACTTAAGTATTATGTTCAATAATTGATCAAATGAGATAGATTTCTTTATTGTGAACGAATTTTTCGCAACACACAAACATGATGAGTCTATTTCCTTTGGTGAAAAACCGAAAACTTGAGTCAATAATCTCTTGTTTAAAGAGGAATGTAATTCCTGATAAAAATTCCCGAAGTTTTCATTCTCATGAAGATTATAATTATTTCTAAAAAACTTCACCTCTCCTAAAATGCCCCCAGTCAGATTCTTCTCCTTAGTGGATCTGAGTGTTTTGTCTTCCGCTTTAACAATTCTAGATAGAATTTCTAATCCGTAATCCCCCTCAACAACCCCTTGTAATGCTGTATGTCCGAACCCACCCGTACAAGCATAAATTTTACCAGTTCTCCTTCTGGTCAGCAACATAATGTAACTTTCATTAATGGTGCTAGTATATTGTAAAATTGGTTCATTAGTATCAGCGACTTTCTTTAGAAAATCTTTCCATTTTATAGGCGACTGCTTTCGTTTGAAGTAGAGGTTTATATCAAACTCATTTGATATGTTATTCTGCACTTTTTGCTCAGAGTAACCTTTCTTTTTGAAGGATTTAGTCAAATAAGGCACATCGACAATAACATCATTCACTTTAGATTTGAGAATCTCCGAAAGCTCACTTTTCAGGGAGTAAATTGCAACTTGGAGTTTATCCGACATTTGATCAAAATTAATTTAAATGAATATAATTAATGCTTAATCAGTTGGCAACGAGTATTTTTACCCTTTCCCCTCACGGAACTCCGCAATAAATCAAAATTTGAATCATCCATTCCTCCCACTAAAAATCCCTACCATCTCCCCCTGCTTCCTCCCCAAAATTCCCTACCTTTGATTCAAACAATTTTTCAATGAACAATTATTCATCTACCGTAGAAACGCGTTTCATTAAATACGCGAAAATCGATACCACAGCCGACCCGAATTCAACTAGCTTTCCTTCTTCTGAAATTCAGAAAAATTTGGGGAGAGAATTAGTGAACGAACTCAAGGAATTGGGCGTGGAAGATGCGGAAATGGACGAATGGGGTTACGTTTTCGGAACACTTCCGAACAATACTTCAAACCCAGATTTGCCAACGATTTGTTTCTGCTCGCACATGGACACAGCGCCAGACGTGACAGGAAAAAACGTGAAGCCAATTGTTCATCGAAATTATGATGGAAATCCGATTACTTTGCCAGACGATAATTCGCAAGTGATCACCACAGAGCAACATCCGTACTTGAAAGAAAAAATTAGCGATGATTTGATCACCGCAAGCGGAACAACTTTGCTTGGTGCCGACGACAAAGCAGGAATTGCAATCATTATGGATTTCGTTCATCACATCAAAAACAATCCAGACATTCCTCATCCAACCATTCGCGTGTTGTTTACACCAGATGAAGAAGTAGGACGTGGAGTCGATCACCTCGATATGGAGAAATTGAACGCCGATTTCGGTTACACACTCGACGGTGGTGTTTTGGGTTCGTTGGAAGATGAAAGTTTCTCTGCAGATGCTGCAAATATTACCATCAATGGAGTGAGCGCGCACCCTGGCTACGCCAAAGGAAAAATGATTCACTCGGTGAAAGTAGCCGCAGAAATCATTGAGCGTTTACCAAAAGATAGCTGGTCGCCTGAAACAACAGAACACCGCGAAGGATTTGTGCACCCAACATCATTCAATGGTGGATTGGAACAAACAAAAATGGGCTTCATCATTCGTGATCACGTTACGGCGAAGTTGGCAGAATACGAAGAGCGCTTGGAAGGAATTGTGAAATCAGTGGTGGATCAATATCCAGGAGTGACCTACGAATTCGAAGTGAAAGAACAGTACAGAAACATGAAGGAAGTGTTGAAAGAAGTGCCTTTCGTTTCAGATTACGCGATTTCTGCGATGGAAAAAGCGGGAATTAAACCATTGCCGTCGCTTATTCGAGGAGGAACAGACGGATCTCGCTTGTCGTTTATGGGATTGCCTTGTCCGAATATCTTTACGGGAGAAATGGCCATTCACTCGCGCCACGAATATGTGAGCGTTCAAGATATGGAAAAAGCCGTGGCAACACTTACGGAATTGGTACAAATTTGGTCAACACACAAGGCGTAGATGCACAATAAGATCATAAAGGATATTGAAAGCGGAAGGTTTGAGAAAATCTACTTCCTCCACGGGGAAGAACCGTTGTTTATTGATATGATCACGGACGCCATTGTTGAACATGCGTTGGAAGAGCACGAGCGCGACTTCAACCAAACGATCATTTACGGAAAAGAAGCCGATCCACTGAGTTTGATTTCGGAAGCGAAAGGTTATCCAATGATGGCCGAACGTCGATTGGTTGTGTTGAAAGAAGCACAGGATTTCCGAGGAATGGAAGACCTTCTTCCCTACTTTGAAAGCCCGAACGATCAGACCATTTTGGTGATCAACCACAAGTACAAAAAGTACGATACGCGGAAGAAATCCATGAAAGCCGTTGCAAAAAACGGTTTGGTATTTAAATCGGAGAAGGTCAAGGAATACAAGCTTCCCGATTGGATCAAAGATCACGTAATATCGCAAGGATATAGCATTACACCAAAAGCTTCTATGCTCTTGGCTGAATTCCTCGGAAACGACTTAAGTCGAATTGTAAATGAGATTGAAAAGCTCGAAATTTTGGTGGAGAAAGGAACCACCATCAACGAGATTCACATCGAAGAAAATATTGGAATTTCGAAAGATTACAATGTGTTTGAGTTAATTAATGCTGTAGGTTCGCGCAACATCGAAAAAGCGAATCGTATTGTCGATTATTTTGATCACAATCCAAAGGCAACATCGATCATTGTGGTGATCTCGAACTTGTTCAATCATTATTCACGTTTGATGCGTATTCACTTTTTGGAGAATAAATCCAGAGAGGCCATTGCAACAGCGATCAAAGTACATCCTTTTGTGGCAGGCGAGCTATTGAATTCTGCCAAAATCTACAAGCCGAAAAAGATTGCAGCAAATATTGCCGTGCTTCACGAATACGATTTGAAATCCAAGGGTGTGGGAAATACTTCCTTCACGCACGGACAGCTGATGAAAGAATTGATTTTCCGATTGATGCACTGATGCGTTTATTTTATGATGCTCATATCGAACTCGATGCTGCGACGCACCAACTCTCTGAAGAAGAGTCGAAGCATATCATACGTGTGTTGCGCATGCAGGAAGGCGATGAATTGGCTCTAATCAATGGGAAAGGTGGCTATTTTGAAACGAAAATCTCCATTGCACATCCAAAACGTTGTCAGGTTGAGATCGTAAAGGCAGAACAAAGTGAACCGTTGAAACATGATCTTCACATCGCGTTGGGGCCCACTAAAGTGATGGATCGCATTGAATGGTTTGTGGAGAAAGCCACGGAAATTGGCATCACTGAAATTTCATTCATTGCTGGAAAAAATTCGGAGCGTGTGAAATTGAAATTGGATCGCATCGAAAAGAAAGTCATTTCGGCAATGAAGCAATCGAAGCGACGGTTCTTACCGAAGATCAATCCGCTTGTTTCCGTTTCAGATTTCATTCAACAACATCCGAACGGACTGATTGCGCATTGCGAAGACGGTGAGAAATTGACCATTCTCGATGCTTTCGAAACGACGAGTTGCCCTATTTTGATCGGTCCCGAAGGCGATTTTACGCTAGATGAAATCGAACTCGCATTGGAACATGGCTACACAACCATTTCCTTAGGGGAAAACCGTTTACGAACAGAAACGGCTGCCTTGTACGCCTGCGTCTGTGCTCAATTAAAGATTGATCTCAACAACTCAAAATAAGTATCAATCGTTCTATTTCGTCCGCTTTTTAAACCACATAGGAACATAGGTTTTTCATTAAGTGTGGTTCAATAGCACTACCAATAAGCTCATAGGTCAGTTTGTCAAAATATTTTCTTGTCATAATGGTCTATGTATCTATGTGGTTAATTTAATTCGATCGTTTTTTAACCACATAGAAACATAGGGCTTCCAGACATCTCTGAGTTAATTCAATTTTGAAAAATATTCATTGACGAATGTTTGTTGTCCTTCTTTAAAAATGTTGGAGCAGTTAAAATTAATCAAGATGCCCTTAGGGCATTTCAGCAGTTTCATATAAGTTAACAGCTGCGCCTCAAATACAGGAGTGATTTCCTGAACTGCTTTTAACTCCACCACAATTGAATTCTCTATGTACAAATCACACCTAAAATCAATATCCAGTAGCTTTCCTTTGTAATCCACTGGAATTTTCATCTCTGTTTGAAAATTTATTTTCCTATGTTTCAGTTCCTCCATTAAGCATTTGTGGTATACACTTTCGAGTAAGCCTCTCCCCATAACCTTGTGTACTTCGATGGCGCTACCAATAATCTCGTAGGTCAGTTCGTTAAGGTATTTCTTTGTAATCATGCACTATGTATCTATGTGGTTATATTTTAATTTACTCATTTTTTTTCACCACATAGGAACATAGGTTTTTTATTCAGTGTGATAGCCGCTTTGTAGTAACCACTTCCAAAAATCTCATAACCCAGTTCGTCAAAATATTTTCTTGTCATAATGGTCTATGTATCTATGTGGTTAAACACGAAAGTTGAAACAATTCACGTTCTAGTAAATTTAAAGTATCTTAGCTGAACAGATATTTTCATCGCATGAGAACAGTTTTATTGGCTATTGTTTTATGGGGTTCATCACTTTGCTTCGGACAAAGTTACCAACTCGCGTTTTTGAAATACGGCGGTGGCGGCGATTACTACGCCAACCCAACTGCATTGACGAATCTCGCTTCTTTTTGTAATAAGAACTTAGGAACATCGATCTCCAATGAAACACCTTATGTTGAAGTCGGAAGTCCTGATTTATTTCTCTATCCGTACATTCACATGACAGGACACGGAAACGTTGTGTTTTCGAGTCAGGAAGCGGAGAATTTGAGAACGTACCTCATCGGTGGAGGCTTCTTACACATCGACGACAACTTCGGAATGGACGAATTCATTCGTGTTGAACTGAAAAAGGTGTTCCCGAACAACGAATTGGTGGAAATTCCTTTCGATCATGCTATTTTCCATCAGAAATATGACTTCAACGGATTGCCAAAAATCCATGAACACGCAGGAAAACGACCACAAGCTTTTGCCATTATTGTCGACGGACGAATTGTCTGTTTGTACACCTACGAAACGGATTTGAGTGACGGTTGGGAAGATCCTGAAGTACACAGCGACCCTGAAAACAAACGCCAGGAAGCACTCAAAATGGGCGCTAACATTTTAATGTACGTGTTTATGCAGTAGTAATGGCAGAAATTCTTGACCAGAACACACCAGCCCCCGATCAAAAAACAACCATCAACTTTTTGATGACCTTAAAATTACTTCCTGAAATTTGAACGAAGTAACTCCCCTCTTTTAATTGGCTAATGTCGATATTGGAACTATTGGAATGAGATCGGTGCTCAACAACTCGTCCTTGCATATCAATGATACTCACCTCATCAAATTGTACATTTTCCGATTGAATGTTCAACACATCACGAGTGGGGTTCGGCCACACAGCAAAGTCATCTGCCGACACCTCAGAAATATCGTTTATTCCTGACTTCTCATACTGACTGAAAAAGCGCCAAATCTCTCTACTCGCGTCAAAATCCATGCAGGTAACTTGTGAAGAAGAAGGCATGGGTCCACCTGGCCAGCTGTGTCCTCCCTCAATCACCTTAAAATGTTCAATTGTATGTCCATCCACTCCTCCCGAATACACATACTGCTCTGCAGTGGCACCATCTCCTGGATCAATATCAGGAACTGCAGCGATCGTCGGCGTTGTAATACAACTGTTCTGATTGACCCAAAACTGAATTAAATCTGGGATAGGCGTCATTGTTGAAGTTCCTATGTACGGATTCGTGTTATCCGCTGTTCCATGAATATGAATGATCGGCGTAGGGTGCGAAGGATTACAATTTCCATACATCGTGGTTGACATCGATCCTGTTACACCACCAATTGCTGCAAAACGATCGCTTTCACATGCCAAATAATACGCCATAAAACTGCCATTCGACATTCCTGTGCAATACACACGATTCTGGTTGATACTGTAATTTGCCGAAATCGTATCAATCAACGCTTCGATGAAACCAACATCATCCACATTCGTCCCTGCAATATTTTCGTAGTTCCAGTATTTCAAGCCTAACAAAGTGGCTCCGTCCGGATTGACAACAATAAAATTTGCGGTATCTGCAATCGGCTTAAAATCTCTGTATTGAGCGAAATCGGCTCCACTTGATGATAATCCGTGCAAACCAACCACCAAGGGAACGGCTTCTCCAGGAACATAAGATGCAGGGACATAAAACGAATATGTTCTAGTGTCACCACCAAAATCAAATGAACCACTAATTGTCGTTTGTGCTCCTGAAAAACCAGCAGTTAACAGAAGAAATGCAGTAAGAACGTAGTTTAACATAACAGATGATTTTATACGAATGTAGCACTTTGTAATCAAAATCATTCCATTAAGTAATCGTGGCGTGACGAAACCGTGCTATCATTTCACCCTACAAATCATTCAATGCTATACCGACCTTAGAGTACTCGTTGAACCATTGAAAATCCGTATCTTGCACTAAAGTTCACTCTATGAATACCTTCTACATCACATTAGTTTTCGCCATACTTTCATCGTTTTCAGGAACGGCACAAAACATCAACATTACGAACACAAATGTATTTGATGGTGAACCGTATTTGGCGATCGATCCCAATAACCAACAACACCTCGTGGCCGCATGGATGGGATTCAAAATTGGACAGGGAATTGTGATCAAAACGAAATACTCAAACGACGGAGGAACAACTTGGTCCACGTTAAATGAAATTCCTCATATTTCGGGAGCCATAGCTTCGGCAGACGTTTCGCTCGAATACGATTCAAATGGAAACGTGTTTCTCTGTTACATTGACTACGACAACCAAAACTTTACGCAAGGTGATATTCTCGTAAGAAAATCAACCGACGGTGGAGCAACATGGGGAAATCCAGTTAGTGCTATTTCCATCACAGACTGTCCGAATCAACTGTGCGTCGACCGCCCATGGATAGTTATTGACAATTCAACAGGACCAAATAACGGAGCAATATACATTACAAGCATTAATGCCGATCAACCAACATTGGTTACCCCTCCGTACCACGCATATTTAGTTGTGAGTACCGATGAAGGGACGACATTTAGCACTCCCCGATTTATCGACACAACGGGTTACAACGTAGGAGATATTACGCAAGCAGGAAACTCGCCAGTGGTTGGACCCGACGGAACGTTCTACGCAAACTATCCAAGTTATGACACCTCGCAAAGTCCGTTTGCACATATTTATTTGGCTTCTTCTACCTCTCTTGGAACAGACATCGATCATGTAAACGCGTATACCATTTTAATTCCAGGTACTCAAGATCCATATGCCAAAAAAGGAGGAAGAATGGTGATTGATCCATCGGAACCGAGTCACCTCGCGATGTTATTACTCGGGCAGGAAACGACCGATCCCGACGTCTATTTTATGGAGACCTACGATGCGGTGAACTGGACCACTCCCACTCGTTTGAATGACGATGCCTTAGGCAATGGAAAAATGCAAGATTTGATTTGGGCAGCTTTCAACGAAAATGGCGACCTCGGAGTATGCTGGAGGGATCGACGAAATGCTTCATCAAACGGTTATCAGACGGAAACGGAAATCTATGGAGCAGTAAGATTCAAAGATTCAATCCATTTCGAACCGAACTTCCCCATTTCAACGCAGCAGGCACCCCATGACGTTGTTCTGGAAGGATCTGGAAATGATTTTCTCAATGTCAAGTTTATCGGAGATACGCTGTACACGATTTGGGGCGATGTTCGAACGGGAACCGTCAATATTTTCTTGAACAAGATGAGTGTTTCTTCTGGTATTTCATCGGTTGAAACCATTCATACGGAAGATAACATCATGACGATTTATCCTAATCCAGCAGACGCATCTTTCACGATTGAAAATTTCGAACGCTACGCAAATTGCACCTTAATTGATGCGTCCGGAAAAGTGATTACGTCCATCGATTCGGAAACCGTTTCAACTACTGATCTTCCATCAGGCAATTATTTTGTACGATTCTTGATTAAGAATAAAGCATTTACATCACCCGTAATTGTCCAACACTAAAAAATGAGAATAAAACAAGATTGAACATGAATCGATTCATTTTTGTCATCACTTTTTGCTTTGCAACGCTTAGTCTTTCACAAGAAACGCCGCCAACTCCACCCCTGAGCATTGGCGATGAGGAAACACCACTCATGCTTGCCATTGAGGCGAATGATTTAGCAAAAGTCAAGCAACTCGTAGAAGCGGGAGCCGATGTGAACGAATCGGGATTTTCCATGGATTCACCGATCCGCTTGGCAGTCAAAAAACAAAACGTGAAGATTGTTCATTACCTCGTCGAAAACGGAGCCAAAGACAATTACGCCGTAGGAGATGCGGTACGCCAAAACAACATGGCGATCACGAAATACCTCGTAAATCACCATTTCCACATTGGGCAAGCCATCGTGTATGCCGCTGAAAATAACAACCTCGAAATGGTAAGGTTTCTTGCCTCTCGCGGAGCGAATGTCGACTTCTCGCAAAAACGAAAAACAGGAATTTTCAGAAGAACCTTCGTTTCTCCAATTGGTCAAGCCGTTTACCATAACAATCTCAAAATGACCAAAGTGCTTATCGCGCACGGACTTCCACTTGAAACAGCTATCAAAGAAGCACTTGACTATGGTAGAAATGACATCATTCTGGATTTGAGCAAACAACTAGACGATAAAGGTTGGTTGCTGATGGAAGCATTTAAGCGATCGAATGATCCTCTTGTTCAAAAATTGATTTCGCAAGGCGTTCCACCAAACGTAGAAGACGACGACGGCAACACAATGCTACTCATTGCTGCGTCAAATGGAGATTTAGAACTTGTCAAAAAATGCCTTAACGGTTACAATTTATACCTTCTTAAGAAAAACAACTTCGGAGAAAATGCCCTCATGAAGGCTGTTTACAGCGGCTCAATTCCACTATGCCGATACCTTCTTGAAAAAGGAATTGACATCGAAGCGCAAAACAACAAAGGAGAAACCGCACTCTTTTATTCGATGAGTAACCAGTCGATGGAACTGTTTGAGTTTCTTTTAGCAAATGGAGCGAACCCCAAACACGCCAGTAACAATGGGAATAATCTTCTCATCAAAGCGGCTATTCGCGACAACGAACGTGCAATGACAACATTACTCGCCAGGGGAGTCGATATTCATCATAAGAACAAGGAAGGTAAAACTGCTTTTTTCTATGTTGTAAACAACTCAAATGGATTCACCTATCCAAACAACGACCTGCACAATCGTTTTATTGACGCTGGAGCCGACATCAACACCGTGGGAAGTTCGGGAGAAACACTTCTCTTCAAAATGATTGAGCGAGGAAAGCTTGACCGCGTTAAAGAACTCATTCATAAAGGCGCCGATGTAAATACAACCAATAATCGAGGCGAGCGACCTTCTTGTAGCAACCCTGAGATTATCAAGCTTCTTGTTGAAAGTGGAGCCGATATCAATGGCACGGACAACTGGGACAACACCTATCTCTGCGAAGCAGTCAAACAAAACGATTTGGAACTCGCTTTTTTCCTCGTCAACAACGGAATTGATGTGAACAAACGCTGTTACTTCGACGAGCAAGCATTAATTAAGTCCATCAAATCTGACAACTTAACATTTGTACAATTTCTCGTCGAAAACGGAGCCGACCTAGATCTTTCAGGCTACATGCATCAAGGCGTGATGGACTACGCGAAAAAGGAGAACAACGAAGAAATCATTTCCTACTTACGAAGTAAAGGCGCTATGACGAAGGAGGAAAAGAATGAACAATACAAAGCATCCATGAAGCTCGAAAGAGATATTAAATCAGCGCTTATTGCCGAAGATCTCGAGCTGGTCATGAAGTTAATCTCTAGCGAAGAAGTTATTGTTCTTCAAGATAAAACCATAGAAAACATCGCGTACGTTGCCGCCAAACATGGGCATGTTCCAATGATCAACAAACTACTTTCTGACGCTGTTCCTTTTGAAATTAACGCATCAGTGACTCCACAGGATCAAACTGTTTTATTCATTGCAACCATCTACGAACAAGATGAACTAATCTTGGACCTTCTTAGCAAGGGCGCAAACCCCAATCACACCGATCGAAATGGTAAAAATCCCATCGATTTCGCAGCAAAACGCAGCACCAAGAAAATCTTCAAAAAATGGAGTAAAGACAACTAGAAAGTAGGCATACGCAACTTCGCCCAACGACTTCACGTCTTAGCAATTGAGATATTTTTAGTAATATTAAATTATTATTGTTTGGATGTTTCCAAATTGTTAACTCTGCTATATGATCAAACTTCTACTGTCTTGTGCGTTTTTAACCGCTAGCTTTTCCTATGCTCAATACTGTGCAGGTGGTCCCACTTCTGCCAATGACTCCAACATCGAATCCGTTTCACTCACTGGTGATGGCGGTGGAATTTCCTATACAGGATGTCCAGGTGTAATTGGATTAGAAGAAGACTTTTCTCAATCTGTTATTCTCGGAGCTGGAAATAATTATACACTTTATGTACAATTTGGAACCTGCGGAGGAAACTACGGCGGAGCTGGAGAAGTGTGGATTGATTTCAATCAAAATGGCATCTTCGAATCCACTGAATCGGTTGGAACTTGGTCTGGAACACCTCCAACTGCGCAAAGCGTTTTCAATATTTCGGTGCCTTCAACAGCAACTATGGGACAGACACGAATGCGCATCAACCATCAAGAAGGAGGTTCAATTCCTCTCGATCCATGTGCAAGTTTCTCTTGGGGATCATCCACCGATTTTTTAGTTGATATTCAAGGAGGAATTGACTGTTCAGCCTACATTGGCGACGACGAGTCTGACCCACGCCCTGTAGCGAGTTACCCTTTCAACGAAACTTATTCAAACACGATTTGTTACTCCAATAACAATCCCGTTTACAACTCGCCAGATGTGTACTACTTGCTTACCAACTTTGCAAGCTTATCAAGTCTCGAGATTTCATTGTGCGGATCTGGTTTCGACACCTTCCTATCTGTGAAAGATACTCAAGGAAATACCATTGCTATTAATGATGATGGCCCTAGCTGCGGACCACAATCCGAATTAACACTTCCAACTGCAGGTCACGATTCTCTTTTTGTTGTTGTAGAGGGATGGAACAATGAAACAGGAAGCTACACCATTAACATTAATCAAGGAACCTTATCACTCGATCAGCTCGAAGGAAATGGCTTTTCGCTCTTCCCGAATCCTGCTACATCCAGTGTTGTTTACGAGAGCGCTCAAGGAGGTCAACTCACACTCCTCAACGCAAGTGGAGAAATCGTAAAACGCATGAAAATGACAGCTCATCAGGAAGTAGATATTTCTGACTTACCAAAAGGAGTCTATCTATTCAAGGTTCAAAATGAATCGTCTACGACCGTGCAAAAACTGTTGATCCAATGAGATTTCTCCTTGTCTTGTTCGTTCTATTCCTGAATGCGAACTGCTTTGCTGGCGGTTGGATTCAAAAAGCTGATTTCGGTGGAATTGCCCGACACAGGACAACTATGCTTACCATTGGAAATAAAATTTACATTGGATTGGGACACTATAATGGTGCAGGGCCCAATATCTTGTTCAACGACTGGTGGGAATACGATCCATCAACCAATTCTTGGTCGCAAAAAGCCGATTATTTGGGTGGAGATTGCTATCACGCCACAGGCTTCACAATGAACAACATCGCATACGTAGGAACAGGACGAACGAGTGCCTCTGGGAGCACACTTGTTCAGAATTTTTACAAATACGATGTTTCCACCAACGCATGGACAGAAATCACTAGTTTTCCTGGAGTTGGAAGACGAGGAGCTGTTTCTTTCGTTATTGGAGATTACGCCTACACGGGGACAGGAGAGTCCAATAGCGGTATACTCGGATCATTCTACCGATTCGATCCATTGAGTGAAACATGGACGCAAGTATCCTCTCTCCCAGCCGTTCGAACTTCAGCCGTTGCCTTCTCAATTGACAACTTTGGATATGTCGGAACAGGAGATTTAGACCCAGGAAGCACCAATGATTTTTGGCAATACGATCCGAGCCAAGATCTTTGGACTCAAAAAGCATCCGTCGGCCCTAAAACACGTAAAGAAGCCATGGGGTTTGCGCTTGATGGCAAGGGATATATCGGAACGGGTGGAAACAATTTGGAGGCTAGTCTGTCCGATATGTGGGAATACTCCCCCACAACCGATACTTGGGTTCAAATTGAAGATTTTCAAGGAACGGCACGCCGCTATTTTTCCGCAACAACGCTTAATGGAGTAGCTTATGCAGCTCTCGGTACAAACGGAACGAACTTCAAAGATTTGTGGATGTTCGACCGAACATTGTCGCTTCTAGAGGAATCGTTGAGTGACGCAACTATTAAAGTCTACCCAAACCCTGCTAGCGAGTACATTCAGATTGATCTAGAACTACCCGAAACCATTGATGAGACACAACTTCGCTTGGAAATTGTAAATACGCAAGGGAAAATCATTTATCAAAGTAATTGGACAAATCAAACAACCATTCAAACAGATTCGTGGCCAAAGGGAAGCTATCTCTACCGCATAAAATACAATGAACACCTCGTTCGATCCGAATCATTCATCATTCTATCACTATGAAGACATTACTATCATACCTATCGATCTTGTTTGTCGGAATACTCATTTCGCATGACGTCTCCGCCTCTGTTTCTGGGTGGACGCAGAAAGCCAGCTTCGGTGCTGTTGGTCGACACCGTGCTACTGGGATTTCCATCGGAACAAAAGGATACATGGGACTAGGTCACTACAACGGTGCCGGACCCAACATCGTTAAAAAGGACTGGTGGGAATACGATCCTGCCACCAATTCATGGACACAACGCGCCGATTATATCGGAAACAATGGAAATGGTAACTACGCATGTATTGCCTTTGGAATGGACGAATATGGCTATGTTGGCGGTGGACAAGTAGGAAGTGATCTCAATTTATACCGTTACGATCCCGCAAATAACGAATGGACAATGATGGGGCCAATGCCCACACAGTACCTCAACCGTGAAGGGTTTGTGATCAACGGCAAAGGATACGCCATGACAGGCTCTACATTGAGTGAATATGATCCATCAACAAATTCGTGGTCAACAAAAAATCCCATGCCTTTTTCTGTATGGTCATGGAATGCGGCGTTTTCAGTTGACGGAAAAGGATACGTGAAGTCGAACACAACGATGTGGGAATACAAACCATTAAGCGACGAATGGTTAAGCAGAGCTCCATTTCCAGGATTAGCAAGTGCCGGAGGAGCAAGCTTTGTACAAAACAATAAAGGATATATCATTTGTGGATACAATGGAAGTTTCTCGCAAGTGCAGCGTGAACTGTGGGAATTTGATCCTGCTTCAAACGCTTGGACGCAGCTTCCCGACTTCCCTGGTTCTTCTCGCCGATTCTGCTCTGCTTTTAGCATCAACAACCGATCCTATTTCGGAATTGGAACCAACGGAACAAACTTCAACGATTTTTGGGAGTTCAACGCGAACTTGGTGTACGCAGATCTCAATCAATTGGATGAGGACATTCAATTCTCATTCGGGCCTAATCCATCATCAGATTACATCCATTTTTCCACTGAAAAACTCGATCAATACACACTTGAAATCTACTCAATCCAAGGAACGCGCGTTCACACCTTGGAAGCGAAGAACGGACAATGTCACTTCTCACGAAATGGATTGCCCGCTGGAACCTATCTTTTCAAAGTAATTGAAGACAACCAAGTACGACATACAAACCGCTTTATTTTTAACTGATGAAACATCTTATCACATTACTCATCGCTATTATCGGCTTTAGTGCTTTTGGACAAACCGAGAACTTTTGGACAAAAAAAGCAGACTTCACGGGGCTCAAACGAGAACGTGCCGTGGCTTTCTCCATTGGTGACTACGGTTATATTGGAACGGGAGTTGATACCTCAGAAACCGTACTCAGCGACTTTTGGAAATACGATCCATCGAATGACACATGGACACAAATCGCGGACATCCCCGGAGGAATGCGTAGAAATGCCGTTGCATTCACCATTGGCGATTTCGCCTACGTGGGAACAGGAATGGATTCCGTAGTTGCAACTGCTCCTGGCTCCAGTACGCTCGCCGATTTCTGGCAATTCGATCCTAGCACTAATTCATGGACTCAAAAAGCAGATTACCCCGGAGGGTTTGGAAACGGAATCTATTTTGCCACAGGATTTGCCATCGATTCGAAAGGATATATCTGCTGCGGTAAACGAGGTCCAAACAACTACTCCAATCAACTTTGGGAATACAAACCAAGCATCGATCAGTGGACACAACTTGCCTCCTTCCCTGGTGGCCTTCGATATCAATTAGCAAGTTTTGTTGTAGGCTACAAAGCATACGTAGGATTTGGAACCGATCAGGATTTGTACCGAAAAGATCTTTGGGAATTCGATGCAACGTCGAATCAATGGACGCAAAAAGCAGATTTTCCAGGTAGTGAACGTTCTTCAACGACTACTTTCACAATTGGTCAACGCGGATTCGTAACACTGGGTGCAAACGGAGGATTCTTGGATGATCTTTGGGAATACAATCCATTTACCGATAACTGGTCCGTAAAAGCAAGTTACGGTGGAAGTGCTCGAAAAAATGCCGTAGCATTTGTCGTAAATGGTAAAGCCTACGTTGGAACGGGAAAAGGATATTCTGGAAAGAAGATGAGTATGCACGAGTATACGCCTGGATCAGTTTTAGGATTAGATCAACACGAAATTGACATCGCGATGTATCCAAATCCAACAGTAGATGTGGTTCACTTCAACTATTCGAACGAACAGATTGACGAAATTGCGTTGTACTCCATTTCTGGACAACAACTGGCAGCGGGTGCTGGCCTAAAATCATTGGATGTATCAGAATTCACCAATGGAAATTATCTTGTTGTAGGTCGAAAAGACGATCAAATTGTCTCCTCACAAACTCTAATTATTCGATAGTATGCTCAAACTATTTACACTACTGATTACATTAACTCCTTTGTGCGGACTTGCACAAAATACTTGGTCGCAGAAAGATTCCGTGAACGGTGCTCCTCGCTCTGTAAGTTCTGCTTTCATCCTTAACAACGAAGCGTATATCGTGGCAGGACTAGATGAAGAAGGTTTCCGACGAAAAATGTATTCATACGATTACTTTCAGGATGATTGGGATGCCGAAGAATCGCTCGGAGGAATTAACGGAGCTGGTCTCAATCGTGGTTCAGCTTGCGCCTTCAGCGTTGGACTTAAAGCCTATGTTTGCTTGGGACAAGGTCAAACGAATGGCTTTTTCAAAGACAATTGGGAATACGACTTGGTGACACAAACATGGTCACAAAAGTCAGATTTTATCGGCGAAGAAAGAAGACAAGCGGCTTGCTTCGTGATTGATGGCATTGCTTATATCGGAACAGGAATTGCACCTTCAGGTCTCAAAAAGGACTTTTACAGTTATGACGCCTCAACAAACACGTGGACGCAACTAGGTGATTTTCCAGGCTCCGCGCGAAAAGAAGCAGCAGCCTTTACCATGGGAAGTCAAGGGTTCCTCGGAACGGGAGACGACGGTGTTATGCTGAACGATTTCTGGCAATTCGAACCATCTACGGAAACATGGACACAAAAAGCCGACCTCCCCGCACTACCGCGAAAGGGAGCTGTTGGTTGGGGAATCTTTCCAAATGCATACATCTGCGCGGGCGAAGACAACACATTCACTTATTCCGACGAATTATGGGAATACAACTACTGGCTCGACTCATGGACGCAGCAACCCAGCCTACCTGGACCAGGACGAAGTAACGCGGTCGCATTTGTCCTCAATGGGCAAGGCTTTGTTGGAACAGGATACAATGGTGTTTTTCTCGATGATTTATACGCCTTTTCACCAACTTTGAGTACAGGAATCGAACTTGACAAGAACGATGTACATATCTTCCCAATTCCTGCTAACGACAATGTGAACATAGCTGTAAACGAAAACAATCTTGAATTGACGCTTTCAGGAATGGACGGAAAAATAATCTCCTCAGAAAAACACATTTCGAAAACAGCTAAAGGGTTCTCCATTCAGCGAAAAGACCTTTCTGCTGGTACTTACCTGATTCGTTTGGCGCGAGAAGGGGAATTTGTTTACTCAGATAAAATCGTATTCAATTGATGAAAATCGCACCAATTATAGGAGCACTCGTTATCGCTACAGCATGTACTTCTGAACTTGAGAACAAATCAGAAGAAAAAAAGAGCATCGAACCTTCTGTCGAACTGGAACAGATTTCAGAAGAAGATATTGTAGGTGAAGACCGTTCAGAATCAAGCGGGCAAAATGAAGCTCCAGACCAGGAAGCATCGAAACCGAATTCCGCAGAATGGACATTTGAAGTTATTCCCGTTTCGCAAGATAATTGGGGCTATCAATTGTTTCAGAATGGAAAAATGGTCATCAATCAGACGACCATACCATCCGTTCAGGGCAATAACGGCTTTGACTCCGCTAAAAAAGCAGAGCGTACAGCCAAGTACATTCTCACAAAACTAGAGAACGGTATTTTTCCACCTACGGTGGATCGAAAAGAATTAGAAGAGTTAGAAGTGCTGCGCGATTAAGATCCGCATCCTACGCACTCAATATGACTGTCCATTGGACGTACGCCTTTCAATTTCATCTCCAAGTTGTGGATTTTATCCTTGATATCCATGTCATTAAACATGTCACCTGTTAATGTTGCTTTTAGCGCGTCAATCTCTTGTTGAAGGTCTTGGTGTGTTGTCGTTGTATCCATGGAGTCTTGTTTTTGATTAGTTCAAAGAAAATTATTTTTTCGCTTTTTTTTCGCTCCATGTGAAATAGGTTATTCACAAATCAACGTGAATCTCGTGGATAAGTTTTTGATTTTTTTCAGAAGCCCAGATAAACAAAGGAGTTCACGATCAATACATGGTTTAAAAAAAAATTAAACAACAAACACGCATCATAAATAATTGAAAATCAACGCTACACACATTCTCACCAACATCATCCAAGCTGCCAAATATCCAGTAAACAAAGGGATTAGCACTTGCTCAACAAAGAATGATTGTCGAATTCCAAGTACTTTGCCGAAAAAATCCGATTTTTACTGTTCGAGTACCGTAAAACCAATTCAATGTCCTTTTCCGAAGAGAAATTTAGAGATCATATCAAACAAGTTGTAAAAGCCACATCGTATGATGCTGATCGTGCCCTTACCCTTGACGAACTGAAAGAGCTTGCCGAAGGCATGGGAGTTTCTGAACGCGAATGGAACGAGCTGATGATCAAAGCCGAGCAAGCACTCAACTTGGCCATTGGACATTTGAAAGTGGAAAATTATACCGATGCGATTGAAACAGCAGAGGAAGCGACTTCCATCAACCCTTATATCAAAGACGGAAATGCGGTGCTGGCTCAGTGCTATTACAAGCTTGCACTCGTCGACAAAAATGATGAATTGTTGACAAAAGCTGCACACTACGCGCGCATGGAATTGAAAAATGATCCACTCGATTCGACCGCACTGAATGTTCTATCCGCTGTTGAAGCGATTCAGAAAGAAGGCAAATTTTCAAAGAAAACCATCCGAACCGTTGCCTACGTAATTGGAGCACTACTCTTAATATTCATCGTGTTGTACATGTGTACAAGCACCGTAAGCAAGCAAGAGATTCAAACAATAAGCTCTGGAACCGCTGACCAACAAATGCTCCGTTTGAAACGAAACGTGAGTGCGACCGAAGCAGCCTATATTTCGGCAATTGAACGTAGAAACGATATCGCGTTAGAGTTAATCGGACAAATTGATGATCGTTCCACTCGGAATGAACTCAAAGCGTCTATTACCGACTACAATTTCGATGAAATCCGTTCCTCAGAGCAACGATTCCGCCTAGCGCTTTCGGATGTTATTTCGGAAATGGAAATTAGCGAGGAAATGAAAGTGCGTCTTCAAGGTGGCGAAAATAGAATTAACTCCGAACGAAGTCGTTACCAAGCCGCTGTATCTTCCTACAACTCTACACTGGAATCAGGCGATCCAGAAGGCGATTTTGAACCCATTGAAGCAAAGAAATAATGAAATTTTCAACACTATTCCTTTTTTTACTACTGACAGTTTTTGCTGTTGGCCAATCTTATGTTAACGATGTTCCCAACCCGAAGAACAGCGGAACAAATGGATACGTTTCGAATCCAGATGGCATTTTATCGACTGATGAGGTCGGAATTATTGATAACATCTGTGCCCAAATCGAACAAAATGATTCTTTTCAAGTTGCATTTGCCGTGCTGAACTCCATTGGTACTGAAGTTCCAAAAGATTTCGCGGGTAAATTATTCAATCACTGGGGCATTGGACACGCTGAAAGAGATGACGGGTTACTCGTTCTTTTCGTAATGGATCAACGTAGAATTGAATTTGAAACAGGATACGGAACCGAACAAGTGCTAACCGATTACCAATGTGTTCAATTGCAACAAGACTATATGATTCCACATTTCAAAAATGGGGATTATTCGACTGGACTCGTTGAAGGAGCCAAAGCCATTCAACAAGCGCTAAACGGAAAAGTTGTTGATCGGCAAATGACACAATCATTGGAAGAAGAGCAAATAAGCTACGAACAAGAACTTTTGTTCGAACAGCAGAATAGAAAACGAAACTTGATCATTGGAGTGACTGCTTGGCATGCCATTGGACTTGTCCTCTTTTTAATTGCACTACTCATTGTTCGGTTTCGGCAAGACCCGTACGATAAATACAACACGATCAAGTACTTTGGTGTATGGATTTGGGCAGTCCTCTTCCCTATCACTCACATTTTCGTTGTGATTTTTGCTAAAAAATTGAAACAACGCTATCGCGACATGATACGCTTCTCGAGCAAAACCGATGAAATCATGCGCAAACTTGGTGAGCAAGATGAAGACGAGTACCTATCGCGTGGACAAGTCACTGAAGAACTCGTAAAAAGTGTGGACTACGATGTGTGGATCACCGATAAATCTGACGATGTGCTCGTTTTAGCGTATCGACCACTTTTCTCGAAATACTCTACTTGCCCGAAGTGTCACTTCAAAACATACTTCAAAGTATACGACCGACAAGTGATTGCTCCGTCTTACAGTTCTTCGGGGCAAGGCGAGCGCAAGCACGAATGTGCACACTGTAAACACGTTAATGTAAAAACCTACCACATTCCTCGCTTACGAAGATCAAGCAGAACTTCGAGCGGTGGAAGCTGGAGCGGATCAAGTAGTTCTGGAGGCTCATTCGGTGGTGGTTCCTTTGGTGGCGGATCGTCCGGAGGTGGCGGTGGTGGATCGAGCTGGTAAATGTTGATCTTAACGTTCAATTCGGAAATCTTTTGAACAAGCAAAGTGATGTGACGAAAACGGTACGAGGTATTATCGAAAGTCTAGAAAATTCCTTCTTTTCGGGCACATTGATTACTGGGTTTCTCCCGATTGTAACAGCTTTTGTCATCTCATTACAAGCAAAATAAAAAAATCTACCTTTAAACTATCTACCTAGGTATTTATTTTATTGTATATTTGCAGAATCAATTAAAATTGATAGTTATGGCAGCACACATTATAAAGTACCCAGCATCGGAAAGAGGCCACGCTGATCATGGATGGTTACAAGCGAATCACTCCTTTAGTTTCGGTCAATGGTACAACCCAAATCGTATGCATTTTGGGGCACTACGCGTGCTAAATGACGATACAGTGGCGCCAGGAATGGGGTTTGGAACACATCCTCACGACAACATGGAAATCATTACCATTCCACTTTACGGAACTGTAAGTCACAGTGACAGTATGGGAAATGAAGGATCTATCCCCGCAGGTGAAGTCCAAGTAATGAGTGCTGGAACGGGCGTTACACATAGCGAGTTCAATAGAAACAAAACAGTTGAGCTAAAACTCTTTCAAATTTGGATTATTCCCAACCAGCGCAATGTAGAACCGCGATACGAACAGTTCAAGATTGATCCTTTTTCTCATGTCAATCGCTTTGCGCAACTCATTAGTCCGAACAAAGACGGTGAAGGCTTGTGGATTCATCAAGATGCCTACATTCATATGGCCACCTTGGAAGAAGGAAAAACGATCGAATACATGGCTAAAGACGAACATCACGGACTTTATGTAATGAACATCGAAGGATTGATCTCTGCGGAAGGACATGAACTTTCAGATCGAGATGCATTAAGTGTAGAGGGAAAAGGAAGTCTCACTTTCGAGGCAAAACGAAACAGTAAATTTATCGTCATTGAAGTACCGATGACATTTTAACAATAGCATAAAAAACAAACATGAATCAGATAATAGAAGATCTAAATTGGCGCTATGCGACCAAAAAATACGATCCATCAAAAAAAGTATCGGATAAAGATTTCGAGACAATTAAAGAATCTCTCCGTTTGGCAGCCACTTCATATGGACTTCAAACACTTAAATTTCTCGTTGTAGAAGATCCTGCCGTTCGTGAAAAGTTGAAAACTGCTTCTTGGGGACAACCCCAAATTACAGAAGCTTCGCACTTAATCATCTTGTGTTCTTACAACGATGTAAACAGCGACCACGTGGATGAATACTTGGAAAATGTTGCTGAAACACGCAACGTTCCAATGGAATCAACAGCACAGTATGGCGATTTCATGAAAGCAACCATTTCTCAACTTACCTTGGAAGAAAAATCCATTTGGTCGAGTAAACAAGCATACATTGCTTTGGGACAAGCACTTCATACTTGTGCAAACTTGCGCATTGATTCAACACCAATGGAAGGATTTGATGCTAAAGCATACGATGAAATTCTTGGATTAAGCGAGAAAAACTTGAAGGCTTCTGTTGTATTAGCCGTTGGGTACCGCCACGAAGAAGATCAAAATCAACATTTGGCCAAAGTACGTAAGCCAAGCGAAGTAATTTTTGAAACGATTTAGTCTTCCGACTGAGTGAAAAATTGAAAGATTCTAGGATAGAGAGACTGTGAGGTAGAAGAATCATTCAATAAAAGAAACGCCCAGATTCCATTGTTGGATCTGGGCGTTTTGTTTTACAATCAGATCGAAATGAGATCACTCACTTTCGCTTTTGACTTCAACATGCATTTCTTTTTATCTACTTGAAACCAGTCCCTTTTTCGTTAGAAATACACCATCGATGGAAATCAGCGCATTAACTTCAACATCGATCTCCCCTCCTCTGTTTTGACCAAAACAAAGTAAACTCCACTGGACGCTTCTGAAAGATCGATTTCTGCAACAAATCCACTTAACACAACATCTAATTTGAGCAATTCTCCCGCTGCATTCGAAATCTGCACATCTTGCAATGTTGCGCTCGCCGAAATGTTGAACTTCCCTTCTCCAAATGAAGCCACTTCAACATGGATTTGTCCTTCATTCAAACCAATATATCCAATATTCTGCTGAACCGTATCCGTATCACATGGACTCTCGGCGATTAAGGTCACCGAACAGGGGTTACAAAAAGATGCATACGTATGTGTCGGATTCTCGTCGGTAGATGTATTTCCATCTCCAAAATCCCAATAATAATTTGTCGCTTTTGTGCTAAGGTTCGTCAAAACAACAGTTGTGGGACCAGGAGTACTGAAATATTCACCATAAAAAGCTGCTTGCGTATGCTCAGAAATTGGACGTAAATTCCATTGTTCTAAACTATCCAAAACAGTCATAGCAGCGGCTGTCTGTAATCGTTCGGCTGTTACAGGGTCAAGCGTACCAATAAATGAAGCACCAACAGGTGACTTTCTGAATACTGAAGCATAAAAGGTACATGCCGCCAAATATGAACCTTCATAACTAGGGTGTGAACCATCTCCCGCATACAAATTGATCGTTGGGTAGGTATCTCGGATGTATTTCCATGCAGAACCAACTGGACTAACAGCTCCATCTACGGAATCTGCAAAACGCATATACGCGTTTCTCAATCGTCCATTCATTCCGTCAAAGGTTGAAATTGGTCCCCATTGTGGATCGCCATTCTCGCGTCCCCACGTCATATAAAACAATGTTTCGGAGCAGAAATTATTGGCATAAATCGAATCTGCTAGCTGTATAGCATACGGCAACGTTTCCACATCTACTTGACTGTCTGGAAACGAAGGCTCTTGACTTTGCGCCTGTAGCACCACGAAATCCCAAGGATTATCATCTATTTTGTCGTAAACAGTAGCGTTCGCGGCATGATTTGCCAATGTTTGTCCGCCTGGAGTATGAGAATCGTAGTTGACTTTATCTCCCAGAGATACAGCCACATCGTTTACCAGTGATGGCAAGGAATTGTAATTCGTATAACTGTTTCCGATGAATAAAACAGAAACGCTATCCTGAGCAAATAAGCCAAATGAGAGGAGCATACATGCTGCGAGTAATCCTTTTTTCATAGTTACGGAAGTTTCCTCAAATGTAGTTTAGTTCAGTGTCGGGAAAAAACGCACATTGACTTTAGAATTGAAATCCCACGGAAAATATGATTCTAACGACCTTTCCAATCCCGAAAAAATGAATAACTTGCCAACTGAGGATGCTCTTGATACGTCTTTATTTAAAACGATTTCCTATGAAATTTTACGTCGTTGTTCTCTTCGTATATGTAATAACCTCTTTCGATACAAACGCCCAATTTCAGTTTGACTTCAATCAGAACTTGCCCGTAAAAATTGGAAATGACACGCTGATCAACGCCTGGAGCGGAGGACTGAACTACACACAAATTTCCGATATCGATTTTGATTTTGATGGAGACATGGATTTGTTCCTGTTTGATCGTTCGAGCAATAATGTTCGATTGTTTCGTCAAGAGCAACAAAATGGGAACGCATACTATGAGTTCGTGTACAACGCAAAAAACTATTTCCCAGCCGGTCTACGTTATCGCTGTACCATGGTCGATTACGATCAAGATGGCCGCAACGATCTATTTGCCTTTGAAACAGCTGGAATAAGAGTCTATCGAAACGTTGGAAGTGCAGCAACAGGACTGCAATGGGAGTTGGCTAGTCCACTTCTTCACACAGATGTACCAAATGGTTATCAGCATTTATACGTCAGCTCATCCGATATTCCAGCCATCATTGATGTAGATTTCGACGGTGACATTGACGTGCTCACCTTTCACATTGGAGGACAACACATGGAATACCATCAGAATCAATCCATGGAACTATATGGCATTCCAGACTCCCTCATTTTCGTCCAAAAAAATGAATGCTGGGGAAAATTCACTGAAGATGTGACCACCAATACGATTATCCTCAACGATCCGAACACTCCATGTGAAGGAGGAAGCATTTCCAATCCGGAAAGCGGAGCAGCTCATTCAGGCTCTACCGTTCTGGCATTGGATATTGATAATTCTGGTGTGCTCGATTTAGTACTCGGCGATGTCGCATTTCCTAATTTGACATTACTTACAAATGGAGGAACTGCACCCAATACGGATTCCCCCATGATTAGCGCCGACAATGCATTCCCTTCAAATACAACTCCCTTGGAGCTGCATTTATTTCCAGCCTCATTTTACGTCGATGTCGATTTCGATGGTGTGAAAGACCTTATTGTAAGTGGAAATGCCAAAAACATCTCTCAAAATGTAAAAAGCATCTATTTCTACAAGAATTACGGTACCAACTCGCTCCCGAACTTCGTTTTTGTCCAAAAAGATTTTCTTCAGGATGAAATGATTGATCACGGATTGGGAAGCGTCCCAATTTTTGTTGATATCAACGAAGATGGTTTGGAAGACATGATTGTTGCAAACTTCTTCCGGTACAAAGACATCTTAGACAAAGAATCGAGTTGGACGTACTACCAAAACACAGGAACAGCAACCGATCCCGTATTCAGCTTTGTGGACGATAATTATTTCAACCTTACTTCACTGGGCTACGGTTTGCGCTCACTTCCGACCTTCGGTGATTTGGACGGTGATGGTGACAAAGACATGCTTATCGGGATTGAGAATGGAACCTATGTCTATGTTGAAAATCAATCAACAGGAGCTGGATCTGTTTTTACAACGCCAATTCAGAATTATCAAGATAACACAGGACAAACGATCAATACGGGGATTTTCAGCACTCCTCAATTGTTTGACCTTAACAAGGATGGCTTGCTCGACTTGATTATCGGAACGAAAACGGGAGAGTTAATCTATTATCGAAACACAGGATCGGTAAGCTCGCCAGAATTCACATTGCATAATTCCCAATTAGGAAACGTAGATGTAAACACAACGAGTCCTGACGGTTTTGCCGCACCGCATTTCTTCGTCTACGACGATACCACTTATTTATTTGTTGGAGACAAAGACGGAAGAACCAATTTCTATTCAGAAATTGATGGAAATCTCGATCCATCGCAATCATTTACACTTGAATCCAATGATTTCCTAGGAATCAACATGGAAGGCTACAGTTCTTTCTGGGTAACCGACATGAATTCCGATGGCGACTTAGAACTCTACGCAGGTCAGGATTTGGGTGGAATCTATCGTTTCGAACACGACGAGAATAGTGATGTTTCGGTTGAAGAAATAGAGCAAACGAATTTGAATATCTATCCGAATCCGACGAATGGTTCAATTACCTTATCATCAAATGACGCGCTAATTGAACAGGTGAATGTCTTAAATCTTCAGAGCCAGCTCGTTTATTCAAAGGATTTCGCTGAGAGCAAGTTAAACATTGATCTTTCGAACATTCCCGCTGGCGTGTATTTTGTTTCTGTTGATTTCTCGAACGGACTGCATGTGATGAAAAAAGTGGTGAAGGAATAACGGTTAATTCAATCCATAATCTAACCGTAGATAGACGGAAGGAATGCTAAAAAAAGCAAGTGAAGCATCCAACTTCACTTACTTTTCCAATAACGCTACTCCTCAATAATCCGCTCGAATAGGTAATCGATGGAAGCAATCAACTGCTGTGTCTCTTCTTTATTTAACTTCTCACCTTCTAAGTAGGATTCTAGTTTCTCAGATACTTCAAAAAGTAAGCGAAATACAGATGTGTCACACGTTTCTGTCTGTTTGATGAAATAATTAGTTTTTGTCTTCATATTTTTTTGTTTTAGGCTGAAGACATGGCGAGTGTTGTAACTATGCAAGGCCTGCGAAGCAGTTCATTTCAGCCTTTCAGAGTTATAGCGCGAGACATAAATTCGCCGACGAAATAAAGAAGTAGGAAGACTACTAATCAATGAAGTTGAAAAGGCAATAAATTTTAACATGAATGGCTAAGCGATCTACTTCTGATTCTCTATGAAAACCTCATCACCCGTTCGTATAACTCGGTTGTAAGGGTTGGCTTTTCCGCAAAAATCCCGAAAACAGTAGAGCCACTCCCTGTCATAGAAGCGTAAATTGCTCCTTCCGCATAAAGCTGTTCCTTTAATGCTCCAATTTCTGGGTGTGCCTCAAAAATATGTGATTCAAAATCGTTGTGAAGTTTCTCCTTCCAGTCAGAAATCGGAAGTTGAAGTATTTCATGGAGTGGCCACGCTGATTCTGAGAAATGAATACCTGAATACGCTTCCTTCGTTCCAATGTGAATCCCAGGATTGATCACTTTTAAATAGTATCCATTTAAATCTAACGAAAACGGACTAAGATCTGTTCCTGTTCCACGTCCCATCTGAGGCTCATCGGAAACAAAAAACGGACAATCACTTCCCAGTTGCGTAGCCATTTCTCTCAATTCGTCATCCGTAGCCTCGCATTCAAATAACTCATTAAGTCCGCGTAGCACATACGAAGCATCTGCCGATCCTCCACCTAACCCCGCTCCCATCGGAATTTGCTTTCGAAGATGAATGAATGCATTCGGACAATTGAACCGTTCTTGAAACAAACGAAATGCTTTTACACATAAATTTGACTCATGATCTCCCTCTACCTCAAGTCCTGTTTGCTTGAACTCAAACTGCTCCGACGGTAGAATTTCCAACACGTCCGTCATAGGAACAGCCACCATGCACGTCTCGATTTCGTGATAGCCATCCGATCGCTTTTTTAACACCTTCAATCCCAGATTGATCTTCGCTGGAGGAAATAATAACATTTGTCAAAGTTAGAACAACTGAACAATTTTTGTAACTTTCGCCCCTCAAATATGCACAGCTATGGCGACTTATTTAGATTTCGAAGAACCAATCAAAGAATTAGAAGATAAGATCCTTCAAACGAAGGAAATCGGCGAGAACACGGAGGTAGACATGACCGACAAGATTGCCGAGCTCGAAGATAAATTAAAGGCGAAAACGAAAGAAATCTTTTCGGGATTAACTCCTTGGCAAAAAGTTCAGCTTTCGCGTCACCCTGATCGCCCATATACCTTGGCGTACATCGAAGGTATTACTGACGGAAAGTTCCAGGAATTGCACGGAGATCGTAACGTAAAAGACGACAAAGCAATGGTTGGTGGTTTCGGATTGTTGGATGGTGAAACAGTGATGTTCATCGGACAACAAAAAGGAGTCAACACGAAAATGCGCCAGTTCCGTAACTTCGGAATGCCCAACCCAGAAGGATATAGAAAAGCACTTCGTTTGATGCGTTTGGCTGAGAAATTCAACAAACCAATTGTTACCTTGATTGACACCCCAGGAGCCTTCCCAGGATTGGAAGCTGAGGAACGTGGACAGGGAGAAGCTATCGCTCGTAACATCTACGAAATGATGCGTTTGAAGGTGCCTGTAATTTGTATCGTAATTGGTGAAGGAGCTTCAGGTGGAGCCCTCGGAATTGGTGTTGGAGACAAAGTAGTTATGCTCGAAAACACATGGTATTCTGTTATCTCACCAGAATCGTGTTCTTCTATTTTATGGAGATCGTGGGACTACAAAGAAACAGCAGCTGAAGCATTGAAATTGACTTCAACCGACATGAAGAAATTGGGAATTGTTGATGATATCATCAAAGAACCAAAATCTGGTGCTCACCGCGATCACGAGAAAACATTCCGTTCGGTGAAGAATTACATCAAAAAGAACTTGGCTGAATTGAAAGAAGTAGCTCCAGAAAAGCGTATCAAGAATCGAATTAACGCATTCTCGAAACGTGGTGTTTGGAAGTAGTTTCAAGCTGCCTCTATCTCTTGCTATATTGAGTGAAACAAACGATCAGTTTTGTAAATCGAATTCATCTGAACGCGAACATTTTGGGATTTTTGTAAGCCATTAATGGTTTGTTCGTCAAAACGATTATCTTGTGATAAACTAACTGACGAAAAATGATCATTATTATTGGTAATGGAATTTCTGGTGTGACCGCCGCGCGCAATATTCGAAAGAAAAGCGACGAAGAGATCACCATCATTTCCGCAGAGTCCAAATATTTTTTCTCGCGAACGGCACTCATGTATGTTTACATGGGTCACATGAAATTCGAACATACTCAACCCTACGAGCCCCATTTTTGGGAAAAGAATCGCATCATCCTGAAGCAAACTTTCGTAGAAAAAATTGATACCGAGAAAAAAACACTTCATTGCAGCAACGGTGAGCAACTCTCCTATTCCAAATTGGTCTTGGCAACAGGATCAAAACCCAACAAATTTGGATGGAAAGGGCAAGACGCGAATCGCGTGCAAGGTTTATACTCCAAGCAAGATTTGGAGAATATGGAAGTGAACACCAAAGGAATCAAATCGGCAGTAGTTGTTGGAGGTGGATTGATTGGAATCGAAATGGCTGAAATGCTTTTGACGCGAAATATTGACGTTCATTTCCTCGTCCGTGAAAAAACATTTTGGAGCAATGTGCTACCTGAGCAAGACAGTCGTTTTATCATGGAACACTTCGAAAAACACCACGGTTTGCACATGCATTACGGCGAAGAACTGGAAGAAATTCACACCGACAATACAAATTCTGCGATTGGCGTTACAACGAAGAGTGGAAATAAAATCGATTGCCAATTCGTCGGATTAACGGCTGGTGTTTCTCCAAATATTGAATTCATCAAATCGAGTTCGATTGAAACAAATCGTGGAATTCTCGTGAATCGCTTTTTGGAAACATCCGTAGAAGATGTCTACGCCATCGGTGACTGTGCCGAATTTCGCGAACCAGTTTCAGGACGCCGTCCCATCGAACAGGTTTGGTACACTGGGAAATTCATGGGAGAAACGCTTGCACATACCCTCACAGGAAATCGCGTAGCATACAATCCGGGACATTGGTTCAACTCAGCGAAATTCTTCGATATCGAGTACCAAACCTATGGCGATGTAAAGAGTAAACTCGAAGCAAATCAAGCAGAATTCGTGTATCAACATCCGACAGAAGACGTTTTGCTTCACTTCGTGTTTGACGCACAATCACATC
>JABXHO010000004.1 GCA_013373595.1 Flavobacteriales bacterium
ATCGCATCGCGCAGCGCATGAACGAAAGCATGACAGATCCGAGTCAGAAAAAACTAATTCGGCGCTTAATTCGCTAGCGTTATTTTCTACAGGTTTTTATCGAGCAAAAACAAGAGCGAAGCAATGGCTGCTGCTCCTAATTCCAATTCACGCTTATTGACGTTTTCGAAGACATCACTCGGTGCATGATGAAAGTCGAAATAGCGCTGAGAGTCAGGTACAAATCCAAACAACGGAATTTCTGGATAATATTTTTTTAGTGGACTGATGTCAACACCGCCGTAGCCTTTTTCAAACACATGTAAGTCGTAGTGCGTTAAATCTTCTTCGAAGGTTTCGAGCAATTGCACATAATTTTCTTCTCCATCACAATGAAACCCACGAGGAGCAAATCCACCGCGATCACTCTCAACAGCCGCTATTTGTTTTTCTCCTAAATCACTCACAATTTTTGCGTAGGATTGTCCACCACGATTCCCATTCTCCTCATTCATGAAAAACACAAGTCGTAGGGTGTGTTTCGGGCGGTAGTTGAGTGTTTTCAGAATGCGTAGCGCTTCCAGGCAATGAACAATGCCGGCACCATCATCGTGCGCTCCTTCTCCCGTGTCCCACGAGTCTAGATGTCCACCGAAGGTAATGATCTCTTCAGGTGATTCTGTTCCCGTCATTTCGCCGATAACGTTGTAAGAAGTAGCATCTGGATATGCTCTACAGTCCATTTCCAGTACAAATTTCGCCGATCCGTTCGTTAAAACTTCGGATAATTTCTCTGCATCTAAGGTGGATAATGCGGCAGCGGGAATGCGTTCCACAGTATCGACATAATGCATAGACCCTGTATGTGGATGCTCATCGATGGGAAGTCCTAAAGAACGGATTAAAACCGCTTTTGCTCCTAACTTTGATGCTTCCACGGCACCAAATCCTCGGATGGCATAACATCCTCCGTAGGCACGAAAGGTGTTGATCTGCTGCTCATCCATCGGCTGGTTGATAAAAACAATTTTTCCTTCAACTTGCTTTGAATTGGCCTTCTTGAGGTCTTCCAATGAGTTGAATTCAATTATGTCGGCTTCCATCGTTCCGTTGGTGCCAATTGATCCGCCAAGAGCGAGTAAATGCACTTTGATAATTTCACCTTTATTGGTTTTAATCCATCCAGCTTCTTTCGTCCCGCGTTCCCAGTGAGGTACTTGAATTTCCTGTAGGTAGACTTTATCAAACCCGTATTCTTCCATCTTCGATTTCCCCCAAAGTACGGCCATTTCGGCTTCAGCAGAACCTGTAATACGCGCGCCGATGTCTTTGCATAGACTGCGTAAATCTTCATATGCTTCTCCATCGGAAAGTGCCGTGTTGTATACCGAACGGATAAAGGTGGAGTCGTTTTGAGCGCTTACAGAATAGGAGAGAAGTAAAAAGAGAAAAATGCGATACATGAAACTAATTTTTGGCTAAGATAAACAACAAACATTAATCTATTCGGAATCAAAACGCATGCAACTTCTTGTTTTCCATTTTCGTCTATGTATGAAACGGACAAAAGAAGAACCTTTTTGATCCCGTTAGACAAAGACTTTTAATCGTATTTACTCTGCCTAAACGATGACTGAGGACTGGATTTCCAGTCCTTTTTTTATTTATCCGAATTCTCGATTTCGTTTTGTCCTTTCGGGAAAGCATTCATTTCAACGACCCGTCGAATTAATTCAAAATCTTCGTCAAGTTGCTCATTTTTCTGTTGTGCTGGGCAGGTATGTTTTGCTGAAGGATCTATTTCTACACATCTGGCCTCTTGTTTTTTGATTTCCTCAAATGACTGAATAAACTGAGGGTAGGTTAAATCGGTAACGACCTTTCCATTTTCATTCAGTTGTATGCGGTCAAGGTGTGTTTTTTTTTAGGAGGTAGACGGAGTCTAAGCATTCGCATTGAGAGAGAGCTTCACCTTTGCGCTGAATGGTTAACTGAAAAATGATTTGCTTGTGGTTTTTAGTTTGCCGCCAGACTTCTAGGGTTTCAATATCTCGACTGATTCTACTTGTTGGTAGTATAAATCGCTCACTGTAATTGGTTGAGTCATCAAAGGATAGGAATAGGTCTTTTCGAGTAAGCTGGTTAACCGTAAGAAATAGACTGGAACTATTCATCCAACGTACGTCCGAGGAACAATGAAACAAAAGTGTATCATTTTCCGAGTTTAATAGAATTTCTACTAGCACTGGATCATCAAATTCCCTCCACTTGCCGACGAGTTCATCTCCTTGATAGAGACCAATTGAATCCAAGGCATCTTTCTTAACAAGAGGCGTACTGGATGAAAGGAATAGTAGCGAAAAAAAGCAGAATTGTAAGATGTATAAAACTTGTTTCATGTTTGTGCTTAAATGATTGTACGATTTTTTTCAACGGTAATTTCTGACCCTTCCGCGAGCATGACGGATGTTGGTTGCATATCATTTAAACTACTGAATTCTTCTCCATATACAGCACCAAAATCGACATCAATGGAGGAGTTATTTACTTCGTACGTGTTCCAGCGTGGGTGCGTCACTTCATATTCATTCGTTTTTGACGCGCTTACACGAGCATATCCCCAATAATGTTCTGTAATGAACTCTGTTTCGCTTTTTGCAACAAGTGGTATACTCTCTAAACTTGCCTCAATGTGTATGGAATGCCACTTTTTGTTTTTCTTCCATTTGTATTGAACAATTCGACTCAAGTCATTTTCACCCCATAGATGATCCATACGCATCGTTTCGTAGTGTTCTTTGTAAATTGTATTGGCTACAAGCGTTATTGCATGTCTTGGAACAATTTCCTTGATGAAAACAACACCACGTTTCCATTCATTGTTTTCTAACCGTTTCACGTAAAAACGCAAATTAACTTCTTCAAAGTTTGTATGAAATGGAATTTTGATTCCGAGTATTTTGGTGTTAATAAACCGAAAGCCAACGAGACTAACAAAGCACTGTCCTTCCCACAAATCAAGTTCCGTTCCGAAAGGAAGGTGAGGCTCTAAAATACTAGGGTTAACTGCGTAATTTGCAATTGCTAACTTTCTCCATTCTGCTTTAAGAAAACTCATGCGCCTTCGTTTTTGACTTGCTTATTCAATTGTGTTTCTCCCAATTCTGCAACGCATGCTCATAAAACTGATAGGTCCTGGAACTATCTGCATCCACATACACCTCAAAATGATGACCATCCGACTTGTAAACAGTAATGTAAGACGCATATGTTAATTTGGAAACAAGATCAGTTAGCGACATGGAGTCAACTTCGTTGAAGTAAGCCGATTCAATTCTTCGATTGTCATCTTCAATCCAATAACTCGCAATACGATTCGGTGTAATAAAGTTTCCTGATTGTTTTATACCATCGAGTCCTCCATTAGATTCGAATAGTTCAATCGTTTCTCCTTTGTCTAAAATTCCTAAACGTTTGATGTACGAAATGTCTTTTGAATTAAGTGAAGCTTCATCTTTATCCATTCCGCACGAAAAAAGGATTGCGAACAAGAAGAAAAATAATGTGTTCCTTTTGTTGGGCATACGCGCTTAAAATAAGGAATCTTTACCTATTTGATATATTCAATGTTTATGTTCGTGACGTTATCGAGAAGAATCAATGGTACATTAATCAAATCAAGGGAATAGGTGTAAATTATTCCATTACCTGTTTTTCCTTGCCAAAGCTTTAGTTTGTCTTTTGAGATATAGGTTTCCATTAAAAGGTCTCCTGTCTTATTATAGAATTCAAGGTGATATTTTTGTCTCCTGTTTCTTCCTTCTTCCATATTTCGTTCTCTCGATTTGATAGAAGTATTCGAAACAAATTCTAAATGCCATTCGGTGTACGCATATGCGTAGCCATAGCTTTCGTTTTCCAGTGCAGATGACTTGGAAACAGCTTTTGGTCGTTCCAAAAGCGTTTGTTTAATAACGTCCAGGTTGTAGCTGTTCGAGGTGAACGTAAAGTTACAATCAACACCACCCATTTGATCGGTAATTGTCTGGGAAGAAGAGTAGAAGCACAGAGCAGAAAATAATGTGATGAGTAAGGTTTTCATAAAGGAATTTTTCTTCTGAAAGCCTCAAAATTCATGCCGATTATTCAACAAAAAAAGCGCAGATCTTCTCTGCGCTTTTACAAGGGAAATATAAATAATGGGTACGTTGAATATATTATTTCAATACAGTCAAGCGTTGAGTTTCCGTACCTTGATCTGTTGAGATTGTCACGTAATACACTCCATTTCTCCAGTCTGAAACATTCAAGTTGTAATTGTGTACACCTAAGGTCTCAATAGTTTCGGTGGTTCTTCCTTGAGCATTTGTCACTAAAATCGAATTCATTGAAGCATTCGAGCGCAAAGCCGTAACGGAATTTCCTGGATTAGGATACATTTCAAAAGAGCCAACAGCACTATTGTTTACCGAGATGATATCAGAAAAATTCACTGAGCCATCAAAATCAACTTGTTTCAGACGGTAGTAAGAAATACGATCGTACGGTTTCGAGTCTATACTTTCGTAATTCGTTAGCGAAGTAGTGGTACCTACACCTGCTACAACATCAAATGCTTGCCAGTCCAGTCCGTCAATCGATCGTTCTACCACGAAGTGGCTGTTATTTGTTTCGGACGCCGTTGACCAATTCAATTTTACGCGGTTACCATCTCTATATCCGCTAAATAATGCCAATTCAACAGGTAATGGAACAATTGAACAATCTGTTGTAGCTGTATTTGAAGGAGCATCGTTTAGCGTAATTGTTTGCACCGTATTCGCATAATTTGTAACGAGCAAGACATACACTTCACCTGCGACTACGCTATTTACATTTGCTTGTTCAACTGCTGATGTCGAATAGCTACAGTCTAAGGGAAGTCCATATGAGTTACAATTGGTAGTGGCAGTAGCAACATCTGCAAAAGGTCCCCAGATGGCAAAATCAACATCCGATCCTGCTGTGATATCAATTGCTAGGCTTCCTCCCTGATCAATTTCCAAATAATACCATGACGGGTTGGGAGAAGTACTTAAACAATCGTAGTTGTTTCCTGGATCAATAACAGCAGCTTCTGTACCATTTGCTTGAGCAGTAAACGAAATTGGACTTCCAGAACAAATAGGATCAGGAATGCTACAGTCGATATTGGTTGGTGGAGGAGTAACGTTAATTTCAGAAATACAGATATCCATGGTACCAGAAGTTGAGCTAAAGTTCCAAATTCTGATGAAGTACGTATCTCCAGGCGTTAATCCTGATAATGAAATTTCTGGCATTAATCCATTCGCGTCATCATTACACGCAACTTCTGTTGGGGTTGGGCAAGGACCACTGTACACCGCCATTACAGCATCCGTAATGCTTCCAGCCTGAGTAGTAATTGTCACAGCTCCAGAGGCAGGAACTGTAAAACTAAACCAACCATCCGGAGATGAAATGGAGTTACACGAAGGAGAACCACCATTACTTGCGTCTGTTTGAAGCGATAGTCCATTTGTACTTGCTGCTGTAAATGAACAGCTTGAGTTCACTGGTAAATTGGGAGCGCCACCACCTCCACAGGGTGTATCTGATTGTCCAAAAGCGAATTCAAAACAAACGGTTAGGGCGAAAAGGCTGATGATTTTAATGCTGCGCTTCATAATTCTCAATGTCTTCAATGGTTAATGCTTTTCCTTCTACGATAACGACTCCGTGAGAATTATACTTCTCCTGATCTTCAGCCGATAAACTGTCATATTGATCCTTGTGAATGATCTTCACGTCCGGATGATAGTATAACCACGTTTTGATTTCACTAGCGTATTCTTCCGAAATTAACGAGCGCGAAGTAGAGGAATCTGTTTGTTTAGATTCATATTTTTGGATATCATCTGGAGTTAATTCTCCATTAAACAGGATGATTTCTTCTCCAAGTAAAATCTTTTTTTCTTCACTTAAGCTAGAATAGTCCGATTCGTCCATAATGACAACGGAAGGATGAGAGTTTACCCAAGCAGAGAGCGACTCCTTATTTTCCTGACCATACACGGAGAAAACTGCTAAGAACAGTGAAGTTAAAGTTAAATTAGGTTTCAGCATAAGCTACTTATTTATTGGTGTTCAATTCTAGAGACGAAATTTCTCACCTAAAGGTCACGATAAATGAGCAGATTGACTCTCTTCAATAACAAACATACTATTTTATCTTTTAATTCGATGAATTGACTGAAAAAATCGATGAATTAACGTTTTTCGTCGATTCGATAAGTTTTTAAAAGTGTTTAAATTATTGATTAATAGTATTTTGATAGGGTTGTGGATAGTGTCAGAAGTGAGTGATTTATACCATTTTTGGCGATAGAAAAAAAATCCACATGAATGGAAGGGTACGTTATTCAATTTGGAATTCATCATGAAAATTCCCGCATTCAATTATCTTTGTTAAAAATTGAAATTACATGGCGTTAAAATGCGGAATTGTGGGGTTGCCTAATGTAGGAAAATCCACTCTTTTTAACTGTTTGTCGAATGCCAAAGCGCAATCGGCCAATTATCCTTTTTGTACAATCGAACCGAATGTTGGTACGATTTCAGTACCAGATCCTCGCTTGGAGAATCTTGAAAAATTGGTAAATCCAGAGCGAGTTGTTCCTACAACAATGGAAATTGTGGACATCGCAGGATTGGTGAAAGGTGCTTCGAAAGGGGAAGGACTAGGAAACCAGTTCTTGGCAAATATTCGTGAAACAGACGCGATTATTCACGTTTTGCGCTGTTTCGACGATGGAAATGTTGTACACGTGGATGGAAAAGTTGATCCCGTGGCCGACAAAGAAATTATTGATATCGAACTTCAATTGAAAGATTTGGAGACGGTTGAAAAGAAGATAAGTGGTCTTGCACGTGTGATCAAATCTGGTGATAAGGACGCGATCAAAGAACATGCATTGGCTGAGCGCGCAAAAGATGCTTTGGAAAATGGTCGATCTGTTCGCACATTGGATTTGGATGAGACGGAAGCTGCGATCATGAAATCCTTTCAGTTGATTACATCAAAACCCGTGATGTATTTGTGTAACGTAGATGAGGCGTCTGTGAAATCAGGAAATAAATACGTGGACGCTGTTCGCGAAGCCGTGAAAGATGAAAATGCGGAAGTATTGGTGATCGGTGCGAAAATTGAAGCGGATATTACTGAATTAGAAGAATACGAAGAGCGTCAAATGTTCTTGGATGAACTTGGTTTGGAAGAGCCAGGAGTAAATCGTTTGATTCGCTCGGCATACTCACTTCTTGATTTGGATACTTACTTCACGGCAGGAGTGAAGGAAGTGCGTGCATGGACAATCAAAAAAGGAATGACAGCACCACAAGCGGCAGGAGTGATTCACACAGATTTTGAAAAAGGATTTATCCGCGCCGAAGTGATGAAATACAAGGATTTTATCGAATTTGGAAGTGAAGCAGCTGTGAAAGAAGCAGGAAAGTTTCGCGTAGAAGGAAAGGAATACATTGTAGAAGATGGAGATGTGATGCATTTCCGCTTCAACGTTTAATATAAAAATTACGAAGAGCATGAATTTACCAGCAAACAACCCAACATTAACTTCTTGGGTAGAAGTATCAAAAGAATCTGATTTTCCGATTCAAAATCTTCCGTTTGGAGTTATCCAAGTGGGGGAGGGAAAACCTCGTGTCGCTTCTCGAATTGGTGATTTCGCTATTGACTTGAAATCGCTATTCGTTTTAGGGTATATGGAAAACCTTCCGTTTGTTTTGGAAGATTTTGATACAAACTCACTCAATAAAATGATGTTGAAAGGGAAGATGGGAACACGAAAACTGCGTGAACGTCTTTCAAAATTGTTTCAATCGGATAACACAGATTTGCAAGGAAAACAACACCATGTAGATCAAGTACTGATTTCTATGGATGAGGTAACCATGCTTATGCCTATCGAAATTGGCGACTACACAGATTTCTACTCAAGCGAGCAACACGCTTTCAATGTGGGATGTTTGTTCAGAGATCCAAACAACGCTTTATTGCCAAACTGGAAGCATATTCCAGTGGGATATCATGGTCGCTCAAGCTCTATCGTTCCTTCAGGATTGGATTTCCACCGTCCAAAAGGACAAAAGAAACCGCCTACAGCTGAGGTGCCTGTTTACGGACCTTCGAACCTATTGGATTTCGAGTTGGAAACAGCATTTTTTACATACCAAGGGAAGCCATTGGGAGAAACAATCTCCACAGCAGAGGCAGATGATTACATTTTTGGAATGGCACTACTCAACGATTGGAGTGCACGCGATATTCAAGGATGGGAATATGTTCCATTGGGACCTTTCCTTGGGAAAAACTTTGCTTCGCACATTTCATGTTGGATCGTAACATTGGATGCATTGGAGCCTTTCCGCATCCCTGGACCTGTTCAAGATCCAAAAGTACAACCGTACTTGGAGTATGAAGGAGATAAACACATCGACATGAATTTGGATGTTTTCATCAAACCGGAAGGACAAGATGAGGTTTCTGTATGTCATTCGAACTTTAAATACATGTACTGGAACATGAACCAGCAGTTGGCGCACCACACAGTGAACGGTTGTAATATTCGTGTTGGAGATTGCATGGGGTCAGGAACCATTAGTGGACCTGAAGAAGGAGAATTTGGTTCAATGTTGGAAATTTCCTGGAAGGGAACGAAGCCTGTTCCAATGCCTGATGGATCAGAACGAAAATTCATCCTCGATAATGACACGGTAATCATGCGTGGATACTGCGAGAAAGACGGAGTCCGCATTGGTTTCGGTGAAGTAGCAGCAAAAGTATTACCAGCAACGTAATCAGTAAAGAGTGTGAGCGAACAACCTGCAAATATTGATCTTGAGAAAGAAAGAAAGGAAATTCTAAATGCCTTTCGTGGTTTGCTGCGCAATGTGAAAGACCGCAGTAGAGAAGACACACGCATGATTCGAAAAGCATTCGATGTTGCAGTGGATGCTCACAAGGAAATGCGACGCAAGTCAGGTGAACCTTACATTTATCACCCAATTGCTGTAGCGCGTATTTGTGCGGAAGAAATGGGATTAGGTCCTACGGCTATCGTATGTGCCTTGCTGCACGATACGGTGGAAGATACGCACATCACGCTCGAAGATATTGAAGATTTGTTCGGACTTCGCGTTCGCTCAATTATTGATGGATTAACGAAAATCCCTGAAGTGTTCGATGAGAATGCTTCGGTTCAAGCGGAGAATTTCCGTAAAATGGTACTGACGATATCTGACGATATTCGCGTGGTAATCATAAAATTAGCGGATCGACTGCATAACATGCGTACGCTCGGAAGCATGCGTCCAGACAAGCAAATGAAAATTGCGTCTGAAACGAAGTTTTTGTACGCACCTTTGGCGCACCGCCTCGGATTGTATTCGGTGAAAAGTGAACTGGAGGATTTAGCACTTCGCTACACGGAGCCTTCAATTTATTTAGACATTGAACGCAAGCTGAAATCAACGAAAGATGCGCGGAACCGATTCATTCGCAAGTTTGTACAGCCGATCAAGGAATCACTAACGAAAGAAGGGTACGATTTTGAGATCAAGGCGCGAACGAAATCGATTTCTTCAATTTGGCGGAAAATGTCAACGAAGGGCGTGCCGTTTGAAGAAGTCTTTGACCTATTCGCAATTCGAATCATCCTTGATACACCTCTTATACAGGAAAAACCAGATTGTTGGCGTGTGTATAGTATCGTAACCGATTTCTATCAACCAAGTCCTGATCGTTTGAGGGATTGGATTTCAACACCGCGTGCAAACGGATACGAGTCCTTGCACACAACGGTGATGTCGAACTCTGGAAAATGGGTAGAGGTGCAAATTCGTTCGAAACGAATGGATGAAATTGCCGAAAAAGGACTTGCAGCGCACTACAAATACAAAGAATCTAAAACGAACGAAACGAAGTTCGACCGTTGGATCGGAGAAATTCGAGACTTATTATCGAATCCTGACGCCAATGCAATGGATTTCATCGAAGAGTTCAAATTGAACTTGTTCAATGATGAGATTTACATTTTTACGCCAAAAGGAGATTTGCGCGTCCTTCCAACGGGAGCAACCATCTTGGATTTCGCCTACGATATCCACACGCAAATTGGAGATACATGTATCGGTGCGAAAGTGAACAATCGCTTGGTGCCGCTGAGTTATCAGTTGCAAAGTGGTGATCAGGTGGATATCATTACATCATCGAAACAGAAGCCAAATGAAGAATGGTTGAAGTTTGTGGTGACGGCACGTGCTCGACAAAAGATTAAGTCTTCGTTGAATGAAGAATTGAAGCGAATTGCAATGGACGGCAAGGAGATTCTAGATCGAAAATTCCGTCAGCACAACCTTCGCTACGTTTCCGAGAATATTTCTGTATTAGAGCGGTACTTCAAAGTTCCTTCGGCAACAGAACTGTACTTCAGAATCGCCAAGGGAAAAATCGACCTCACCAAATTGCGTGAGATTGAAAATGTCAATGGAATTCTTCAGCCTGAGAAACCGAAATCGACCCGAAAGAAATCGAAAGAAATCTACTCCAAGGTTGATAAGAAGGAAGACACGATTGTTATTGGTGATGATTTCAAAAACATCGATTACACCTTGTCGCAATGCTGTAATCCAATTCCAGGAGATAAAGTGTTTGGCTTCGTTACGATTAACGATGGAATCAAAATTCACCGCTACAACTGTCCGAATGCCGAGCATCTCATGTCAAAAATGGCGTACCGTTGCTTGAAAGCAAAATGGAAGGATACAGAGATCAAAGAGAACATTGCCGCCATTACCGTTCACGGAATCGATCGATTGGGAATTGTGAATCAATTGACGCAGATCTTGTCCAATGAAGATGGTATCAACATGCGTTCGATTTCTTTTGAAACGAATGATGGTATTTTCGAAGGGCGAATGACGGTTCTCGTTTACGATACTGAGCACCTGAGTAGCTTGATGTCTAAGTTGCAGCAAGTGGAAGGTGTGCAGCGTGTCGAGCGTACAACGAAGACGCTTTAATTGTTCGTCTTTGGCGAGCAGCATACTTCGGATAACATAAAATCAACACCATGAAAACAATAGTGATTATTCTGGCTGTGCTCGTCTTGATTTTTATCGGGATTCAAATCTATGCAATGTTGAGTAGAAAGAGCATTGAAAGTTATCCGTACAAAGTGGTTGAACAGTACGATAAATTTGAAATCCGTGATTACGAAGCAAGTTTGTTCACAACGGTAAAATTGCCCTACAACGATTACAAAAGTGCATCAAGTCGTGGTTTTTCTATGTTGGCTGGGTATATTTTTGGAGGAAATGATCAAAAGGAGAAAATTGCAATGACCTCTCCCGTTGCGATGTCGATTGAAGATTCAATGACGATGATGTTCATGGTGCCCAAGAAATATAAACGGGAAGACTTACCGACTCCAAATCAATCGGGAATTGAAATTATCGATGTGCCTGCAAAGCGTGTTGCAGCAATTACTTTCGGAGGATGGGCAAACACCAAAAAGATTGAGCAATACAAAAATGAGCTGATTGCTTTACTCGAAGCCAATGGCTTGGAATATACATCGCGCTTTTTCTTCTTGGGATACAATCCTCCTTATGATTTAATCAACCGCAAGAACGAGGTAATCATCGAATTGAAATAAATTATCATCTTGAGCATCAAACGAAATACGTCTCTTCAATTTATTAAGAACTTTTTTGATACTGGAGCCATTAAGGAAACCAGTAGAGAGGTTGAGTTGGAAATTTGTCAGCGCATACCTACCGACCGTGATGTGATTGTGGTTGAGTTCGGAATGGGACACGGAAATATCACTCAAGAAATTTTGTCTACGATTACGCCTGGTTCGAAAGTTTACGCATTTGAAGTGGTAGAAGAATTCTGTGATCACGTGAAAGAGATCATTCAAGACGATCGCTTGGTGATTGTGAACGACAGCGCTGAAAATATTAAACAGCACATTTCTTTTCCGATTGATTCGGTCATTTCTTCCATTCCATTTTCTTTTTTCTCGGAAGCAAAAGGTACCACGATTATTCAAGATTCGTACGATTTACTGAAAGATGGGGCAGTGTACAGTCAAGTATTGCTCACGAAATTCAACTTTAAGAAATTTGAAGCCGTTTTTGAAGAGTGTGGAATGGTTAAACTTCCCAATTTCCCATCAGAATACGTTTACCATTGCCAGAAAAAGGTAAAACGTTAATTTTCAACTAGGTATAGTTGTTGTGAGTCACGTAGATTCACCTTCGATTCAGTATCTATTTTTTCTTATCCAATTCTTTACGCAATGCACCTTCGCTAAACGCATTCGCATCAATTCCATCGGAGAAATAACGAACATTTCCATTCCACAAGTAAACAACGCCAGGCGTGTCTTTACTCATCCCGATGATTTCCCAGAAACTCACAATATCCTCAACCTTATACGAGTACTTTGCGCCCGCATAATCGAAGAAATTCGGAATTTCCTCTGGACCTTCATCCATGAAAATGATAAAGATTTTCGGGAAGTTTGGATCTTTCTTCCGCATTTCCGTCAAGGTTTTTGCTGTTTCCATACAATGCTCACAAGTCGGAGCAAACAGACATAAAATTTTCTTTCCTTCGTCCAATTTGATAGACGCAGGAACGTGTTTACTGAACTCAGAAGTAACTTTCTTTGGAGCAGTATCTTTTGGTTTTTCTATAACTTCCTCAGGATCTTTATCCGTCGTATTCGTATCTGGATTGTCAACATTTACGGTTGTATTTGTATCCAAAGGAATCTCATTCGGAATGGTATCAACAATTGGTTCATCTTCAATAATTACCACTTCGCCTACCGTGATATTTTCATCTCCTGTTGGCGCAGATTTTTTCTGAATGGGTGAAATCATGAAAAGAGCCAATGCGCACAAGGCGTAGATCAACGCTAAAAATGGGAAATTGTGAGGAGGCTTGTCTTTTGGGAGCATGCGCATCAACCAAACCAATAAGCCAATGGTGATGATGTTTTTGATCAAAGCTTCCAATGGCGTCATTTTGATAAGCTCCCCGAAGCATCCACAGTTTCCACCGACATCATTCGCAATGCTGTAGGTGAGGTGTACACAGAATACCACCAACAATAAAATCGTAGCTGGAACAACAATTCGTTTCAGAAAATGCGGCTGAAGAATACCAATTCCCAAAGCAAATTCCGCTGCCACAAGCAAACGCGAGAAATACGGAGCAACGTCACGGGAGAATCCAAGAGCATACAGTTGCTTTACCTCCATCGTTCCTAAACCTAAATCTGCACTTGGATAAAGTTTTGAATAGGCTGAGAATAAGAATAATACGGAAACAATAACACGAATTGTCCACGCAAAATAAACTTTGTTTTCCTTGTAAAAGCGAATAATCTGATCCATAAGTCAACTTTGTGACCGTTAAATTAATTGAAATTATTCAGTTCCACGAGGGATCGGGAAGGAATAGGAAATTTTTAACGAATTACGAGTGAATTGAAAGATTGAAGTAAAACGTTACTACGTAAGAAACCATCAAATGGCTACTTCAATCCTTCAATTTTTCAATCGCTTAGTCTCTTTTGAGTTCTAACTGCGTTTGCTCGACGCCTGTTTCAGGATTCACTGTTCCCGTTTCCAATGGCTTCACAATCTTCTTGCTATCTGGCTGACCGTACAAATCAGGTTGAAGGTATTTTCCTTGGTTCCATGACTCTTTCTCAACTTCTACCGCTTTCGATTCAGGGTGTTGTTGCAAGTAAGGATCATTTCGCTCTGCGTAAACCGTCCATGAAACTTCCATAGATGATGAACCTCCAGCAATTACAAATTGGCCGTTTTCAATTTTTTCCTTGATGAAAAGCGGTGCATATCCTCCGATTGGCGTCAATTGGTAACTGAAGTTCGCATTCACAGCGTCAAAATAATCGGGTAGGGTTACCGTTGCTTCTCCGTTTGCGTCGAAGGCGATTGTTCCGCGGTAAACGTTCAATACCTCATTCGATTCGATGCTGTAGTGCTTCAAGTATTTTTGCTCTGGATCTAGTGGGTGATCAATGGCGAAGGCTTTTGTTCCTGCAGCTCCGAAATCACCGTTTGCGTAAATTGAATATCCATTTGGATCGGTTTGATCTCCCCAAACACCAATATATCCATAACCATAAGTTCCAACGGCATTTCCAAGTGGACCAATTGCATCGTAGTTTCTACCATAAACTCCAAATCCGAGTTGATAGTTCGTTTCTCCAACGGTTCCTGTATGTCCGATTCCATACACACCGTATCCGCCCGTCGTACGAAGGTTACTTCCGTAAACTCCTTGAGCTGCGGTAGCGGTTGATTCTACTTGACCAGAAACAGCCGAAGCCCCACCAGAAGTGCTTCCTACAATTGCAGATGTCGTATTAGTTGTAGCATTCGTTGTTGCTTGAATGGCTGAGAATCCGTTTGCTGAATTCGTTGATGTCGCCAAAATTCCAACTCCCGTGTTGCTTGTTGAAGCGCGTAATCCAATTCCGTTCGCAGTAGCATTTACGAGTTCTACTTCGCCAGCGTCAACAGTGATAATTCTTCCTGCTCCAGCACCACCTTGATCGTATGCTTGATCGAGTGTATTTCCCGATTGCGGAAGTGTTACCGAATTTCCTCCTGAAATGGATAAACTTTGTCCAGATAAGGATAGCGATTGAATTTCATTTGTTGGATCTGCATCGGCGTCGTTTACCAAATCAATGGCTGTACTTCCAGCAGTTTCTGCATAAAGTGCATACGGTACGCTCAATAATTGAGTCGTTCCTGAGATGGTGTAAGCTGTTCCTCCATTTGGATCGGTTTCCGTTTTTAGGAAATAAGGGCCATTTGCCCAATCAATTCCAGAAAATGATCCTGCCACAACGGTTCCTGTTCCAATCTCTAGCGTAGCTAGTCCATTGTTGTTTGTTGTTGGCGTATGTGTTTCAATATAAACGGCGACACCTGTTGCACTTGTTTGCAAAATACTTATTTGCATGCCGACAGGCGCATTGCTTACCAATTGATCGGAAGCATCGCGAATCACAGACTGAAACGACATTTGTTGAGGAGATTGTCCCCAGGCAGTAAGAATTCCGAATAGAAAAAGGGTCGTAGTAATAATGCGTTTCATGAGTTTAGTTTTTAATGATATTAATGGTTTGAAGTGTTGTTGTTTTGTTTTTTAGTGTGAGATGGTACGCTCCACTGGAATATGTGCGCATGTCAATTTCTGTCTTTGCTGACTCGATCGGATGATTGTCAACCATCTTTCCGTTCATATCCGTAAGCACATATTCGAAATCGGTATGTACTTGATCCAATTCCAAAATCAGAAAATCTGTTGTTGGGTTGGGATAGATGCTCAACTCAATTGAGTTTACTTCATCGATTTTAACCAAATAGAATTCGTAGGGTTGCTGAACTCCTTGATTACTTGATCCGTTCGCGCTCTGATGATTGGTATAATCGATTTGTCCAACCGAATAACTAACAGATCCGCCTGTTCCCGTAGCGTTTCCTCCCGTTGAGACGGTACTTTGTTGAGAAAAACCGAGTAAAGATAGGCATCCGAAGATGAGTGATAGGGTGATTTTTGTCATAGAGTAGTATTTGATATTCCTTAAATATAGTTGTTTGAGCGTTTTTGTTCTAATCGTTCTCAAAATATTTGTGCTCTATTTCAATAAAATCCCCTGTGTAGGGGAGGTGATAACACGCGCTATTTTGATTAATTGCAGTATTAATAACCAATATTTAATTTTATGAAAAAGATTTATAAGTATGCGTTTTGGGCATGTCTCGGTCTTGCCCCAACGAATCAACTCTTTGCACAAACCAATACTGCAGTTGGTAATTCAGCGGGAGGCGGAGGAAGCGACAACTCTTTTTTCGGCTACTCTACGGGTCAAGTGAATTCGAGCGGAACCCAAAATACCTTTTTAGGTTCCTCAACAGGAATATCTAATACGACAGGAAATAAAAACGTGTTTGTCGGGTGGTATTCAGGAAATTCAACTACAACGGGATTCAATAATCTATTTGTTGGATCAAAGACGGGGAAGGAAAATACCACAGGATATCGCAATACCTTTATCGGTCCAGGTGCTGGGCTTTTGAATGTTTCTGGGTACCACAATACCGCGTTGGGGTATTTGGCGGGAAGAAATAACCAAGTCGGAAACAATAATGTATACCTCGGACCTTTTGCGGGATACAGTAATTTGGGCTCCTCGAATGTATTCATCGGAAATCAGGCGGGATACTACGAAACTGGAAGTAACAAGTTGTACATTGATAATTCAAGTACTTCAACACCGTTGATTCAAGGTGATTTTTCTGCGGATCAATTGACGGTGAACGGTGACCTTTCTGTTACGGATGGATTGCAAGCTTCTTCCATCAGTTTGAACGGCGCTGGAGGTATCAATTTCGGATTAAATTCAGAGTCCATTCTAAGTTGTAATGAAACTAGATGGCATTTTGAGCTTCAGAGAACGTGTGGGATAGGACCACTTCCGCCTCCGTTTAAGGCAATGACGCTTCGCTACGCAGGTGATGGAATCGATTTAGGAGTCGGAACTCAGGCACCTCAATATAAATTGGATGTGAACGGAAGAGTTCGTGCGACACAGTATTTAACTTTTTCGGATAAGCGTTTAAAACAAGATATTCAGTCGATTGAGAATGCTTCAGAATTGTTGAGTAAACTCGAGGGAGTGACGTACTCGTACCGTCAGGATTTAAAAGAAGAAGGTAGAAACCTGGCTCCAGGTAAGCAAATTGGATTCATTGCACAAGATGTTCAAAAAGTATTGCCAGAAATTGTCGCGCAAGATAAGGAAGGATACCTCAGTGTATCTTATCAAAGCTTGATTCCTCTCTTGGTAGAGAGCCAGAATGAATTGAAATCGGAGAATGATGAACTAAAAGCGATGTTGAAGGAAACTCAAGAAGTAAATAAACAACTTCAATTGGAGATGGAAAGCATCAAGGCACTTCTTTCTAATATGAGCGAAACAATGCCAACCACTACGGTTCAATTGGAGGGAGAAGCTAAGGAGATGTTGCTTCAAAATGCACCAAACCCTTTTACCGAGTCTACGAAGATTGAGTATGATTTACCTGCGGATTGTTCAGGATCTCAATTGCTCATTACAGATGCAAATGGTGTGGTCATTAAAACGATTGAAGTATTGGAAACAGGACGAGGAAGAATTGTTCTAGAGGCCAATTCATTAGCACCTGGAAATTATCGCTACACCTTGGTTTGCCAAGGACAAACATTGGCATCAAAAACAATGGTGATTGTTCGATAATGAATCAATAGCTAATTGGACTCTTTCATATGGATCAAACTCTTAAAGCAATTTGTTCAACTGATTCTCATGAAAGAGTCCAATTTAAAACGCTTGTTTAATATCTCGTTTTATCAGAAAACCCTATACAATGAAAAAAATCTATCTTATTATGTGCGCTACGAGTTTATCACTTGTAGCACAAGCACAAACAGTTTTAGTAGACGAAGACTTTGAGTCGTATGCTTCAAATCAATCGGTGGCGCAACAATCCACTTTGTGGGAAACGTGGTCGGGTTCTCTCGGAGGATCAGATGATGCGATAGTGTCTAGTGATGCAGCATTGAGCGGATCAAACTCTCTTCTGATTTATCACGATAATGACATGATTTTGCCTATTGGCAATTACAACTCCGGACATTTTATCATTGAGTTCAATGCGTACATGATTGAAGAAGCGTATTTCAATGTCATGCACACGTGTAAATCGTCGTGGGCTTTTGATCTTTACATGACTTCGTCCGATGAGATTGTATATTTAGATGAGCCGAATGCATCCGCAAACAATGTCCTGATTGATTCTTACACAAATAACGAATGGGTCAATTTTCGATTTGATATCAACATTGACCTCGACTCGGTAACGACGTACATTAATAACGTTAAGCGTCATCAATCGGTATTTAGTAACGCCGTGACAGGGAGTACGGGAAGTGGTTTGACGTGTATGAATTTTTACGGACTCGCTGGATTTAATGGAGTGGATCATTCAAATTACCACATCGATGATATTTTGATTACTCAATTGAATACGTCTGATGTAGAAGAGTTGAAAGTGGCGGATGTTTCCATTTATCCAAATCCATCGAATGGTAATTTTGAGGTGAAAAGCACCGCTGTGATTAAGCAAATTTCTGTGGTGGATTACCTCGGACAGGAGGTGGTTCAGTTTGAGACAGAATCGAATTTGGATATCTCACAATTGGCGAATGGGATTTATCAGGTAATTGTGGAAACTGAATCAGGAGTGGTACGAAAAGAGCTCGTGGTCAATCATTAGTAAGAAGTCAACCAAAAACGAGAGTGAAGCTTGGCAGCAATGTCGGGCTTTTTCGTTACTTCAACTCAACCTTTTGTAAAATCGGATCTTCTTCTTCCGGTGTGGCTTCTTGTAATTCTTCTTCAAGATTTTCACTCACAATATCCACATCTTCCAACAAAGCCTCAGGCGACTTCGGTCTCAAGGCCTCTTTCCATTCAAATCCTTGAATGAATTGTTCCTCTTTTTTGATCTGATCCATCGGATAAAAAACGCCGTCGGGTTCTTCCAAATACGTGATACCACTTACTTCATTACTATCAATATCGATACGTAAAGTACTGGAATAAAGTCGATTCATTCCGTTGCGTTCTTTCACTACCGTAGTGTCTGTTTTCTTCTCTTCTTCCGGATAAAAAATCGTTACAGCATTACCGTTTACATTTGCTCGATACAGATCGTTGTCCCTGAAGTAGGCAATGATGTCTTTCCCTCCAATTTGATTGAAATATTGGTCATCATCCACAGACATGACGACAGAACTTTTGTTCTTGATCAGTACTTGGTGGAGCGTAGAATCGCTGAGTTGTAATTCCATCGAATCGCCTTTGAGTTCGGCACCGTTCGACCACACAATTGGATCTCGGAAAAGTTCCATTTTATCCTCGTTTGGCGCGTACGAAATACTATCGGCACGACACTGGAATTTCGTTGAGTAGATAGATGCTCTTTGATATGCGCGCATGTATTCAACGCTGTCTTCTTTATAGGAATAAAGTGTGTCAGCATGAACGTACAGTGTATCATCTTTCAATTCCTTCACAGCTAATGCGTGCCCAGTCAGGTAAGAGTAGTGCAAACTATCCGAAATAAAGGCGTAATCACCTTTGAAGGACATTTTTTGTGTGGTATCGCTATAGAAAACATTTCCCTTGCCAATAGATGTTCCTTCCTTCGGAAGATAGAGTAGGGTATCGCCACGAATGATATCGCTTTCACGTTTGATTTCCGCATTTTTTCTCAATTCACCTTCTTCCGTATCGGTATTGTACCAACCTTCCTCGCAGTAAATGGTATTTCCTTGTGTTTCAATCTGCGTTGGACCGTAGAAATAGGTCTTTTTTTCACTGTAGCGATAACGCAGCGTATCAGTTGTCATGTGGATATCTTTGCTTTGATATTCTACATCGTGACTGAAAAAGAAATTCTTTGATTCTGGGTGGAAATAACCCACCTGACTTGTTAAAACTTCTCGTGAAAGAATGCTTTCCACCCGTCCACCGTGTTTATAGTTTGCTTGACTTTGTCGTGCGTCGTATTCGAGTGTGTCGGTGGTCAGTTTGTATTCGTTGTCGCGAACCCGCACATTTCCCCACAATTTTGCCAACCGCGTTCTGCCGTTGTAGTACAGTGAGTCACAAAAGAGATTCAGCGTGTCGCGCTTGTTGATGTGTACACGACCGTAGGCTCTAACGATCTGCTTTTTCTCAAAGTAGTGTGCCGAATCGCAGTACATTTTGTTTCCCTGGTAGAGGAAATTGACATTTCCGATCAGTCGGAGTTTCTCCGAATTCTCATCCATGATCATTTTTTTTGCACCCGGCAACAGCTCCAGAATACTCTGGGTAAAAGCTTGCATTGGAAGCAAAAAAAGTGCGCATCCGAGGAGCGCACTTTTCACTATATGTTTTTTTGTGATCAAGCGAGCACTTTGTTTTTTAATGTTTGTGTTCTATCCGGTCCAACAGACACGGTTGCAATTGGTACTTCCAATTTTTGTTCCAAATACTGAACGTAGTCTTTCAACGCTTGTGGCGCATCATCGTATGAGGCCAACTTCGTTGTGTCACAATTCCATCCTTTGATTTCTTCGTAAACAGGAACTACTTCAACGTCATTAACGTCGTAAGGGAAGTAATCGTATCGTTCGCCATCAATTAAATAATGCGTACATGCTTTGATTGTTTCGAAGGCATCCAAAACATCCGCTTTCATCATGGAAAGTTCAGACACTCCGTTAATCATGATGGCGTATCTCAATTGAGGAAGGTCAATCCATCCACATCGTCTTGGACGTCCAGTTGTAGCACCAAATTCACCTCCTTCTTTACGAATTCGTTCTCCAACTTCGTCATCTAACTCAGTAGGGAAGGGACCGCTTCCGACACGCGTACAGTAGGCTTTGAAAATTCCAATAACATCTCCAATTTTCGTTGGAGCGACTCCCAATCCAGTACATGTTCCAGCAGTTACCGTGTTCGAAGATGTCACAAATGGATATGTTCCGAAGTCAATATCGAGCATTGTTCCTTGTGCTCCTTCCGCTAACACTTTTTTACCCGCTTTCATCGCATCGTTGATGAATTGCTCGCTGTCGATGGCTTTCAATTCTTTCAGTTCAGCTACAGCTTGCAACCAAGGACCTTCCAATTCTGTCAAATCGTATTCAAAATCAGGGAAGTGTTTCAACATGTCCTTGTGCTTGTTCACCAAGGCCGTGTACTTTTTCTCAAAGTTCGGAGAGAAAATATCTCCTACACGCAAGCCATTACGACCTGTTTTGTCCATGTATGTTGGGCCGATTCCTTTCAAAGTAGAACCGATTTTATCTTTTCCTTTTGCCGCTTCAGACGCTGCATCCAACAAACGGTGTGTTGGCAAAATAAGGTGTGCTTTTTTCGAAATCACCAAACGCGATTTAATATCGATGTTGTATGGAGCCAATTTCTCCAATTCACCTTTGAAAATCACGGGATCAATCACAACGCCATTTCCAATGATATTCAGCACGCCATCACGAAAGATACCAGATGGAATCGTGTGGAGAACATGCTTGTTTCCTTCAAATTCAAGTGTGTGTCCAGCATTTGGACCTCCCTGAAAACGAGCAATGATGTCGTATTGTGGCGTTAAAACGTCAACAATCTTTCCTTTGCCTTCGTCTCCCCATTGTAAACCAAGTAAAACGTCTACTTTCATTTTTTTGTATTAAAAAATTCGATTCCAGCTGCTTCGTTTTCACAGATGGTATATACTTCAGTTAATTTAGCTATTTCAAAAATTTTCAGGACATTTCCTGATATGTTGGTGAGGACTAAATCGCCTCCCATAATGCGTGATTTCGTGAGTGTTCGCATGAAAAATCCGATTCCTGATGAATTGGTATGCGTAAGTTCCGCCAAATTGAATACAATGCGGAAGTAGTTTTGGTTGAGTAAATCAAATACTTCGCGTTCTAGTTCTTGGTAGTCTTCATCGGTAGTGATTTTTCCGCGAAGGGAATAAACGATCACGGGATCGTGGATATCGATATCGTAACTTAAACTCACTTTTTCTCAGTTTTATCGTTAGCGTCGGGTTGATCTTGCTTGCGCGTACCGTAGAAGTAAAGCGAATGATGTTGGATATCAATTCCAAAAATCTCTTCGATGGTCGCTTTAATGGTTTGAATGCGCGGATCACAGAATTCGAGAAGTTCTCCCGTATCTGTTAGAATTACATGGTCGTGTTGTTTTGATCCGTGTGATTTCTCAAATTGGGCGATGTTCTTCCCAAATTGGTGTTTTCGAACCAAGTTACACGCCAACAACAATTCAATTGTATTGTACAAGGTGGCTCTCGATACACGGTAATTTTGATTCTTCATCTCAACGTAGAGTGATTCGATATCAAAATGTCCAGTATAATTGTAGATTTCCGCGAGTATGGCGAAACGTTCCGGTGTTTTTCGGTGACCATTTTTCTCAAGGTAAGCTGAGAAAATATCCTTAACGGTGCTTTGTAACTCTTCCTGAATCATTCATAATTCATTAAGCAGCAAATTTAGTGATTATTGATCGTTTCGATACAAGAAATTTAATAATCAATTAACGGAGTTATTCACAATGTGAATATTCCGTGATGTTTAGTAAGGGGAGAAGCTTTTAATTTTGTGGGAACAGTTGATTTTGCCCCTCCTCAAATGTACATTAGTTAACGGCAGTTAGTCAGTAGGACGTATTCTTATTAACATTTGATGATCCTACAGTTGGAATTGCCTTTAATCCTTCTCTAGAAAAACGAAAAAAGCCACCTCAATGAGATGGCTTTCAATATCGATTAGTATGCTTACTACATAACTTCTTCCAAAATATCTTGACGGCTAACTCCCGCGTGAATTCTTTCTAAAATAATTGGGTACTTCTCTTCGATGCGATCTTCTGTAAATCCGAGTGCAATTCCGTATTTGTACACCAATTTCTCTTCAGTAGGATCTACTTTACCATCAACGGTTACCATTTTCACGAACTGAATAAAACGCTCGTAACGCTCTTCACGAGAAACGGGCGGAACCATTGGGTATTGATCAGAGTGCGCAATAATCTCTTTGACTTGCTCCGAAGTGAGTCCAAGACGTGTTGCAATACGAGAAAGTAAGTTTACTTCTTCCGTGTCTATTTTACCGTCAACACGCGCTAACATTACCAAGTTGTTAAAGTATCCTTTGTCGGCGCTACGTTCACCTGACTCAAATAATTGTGCAATTGTTCCCATTATTGTTCTTAAAATTCGGGGCAAAGATACGATTTTCTAATGCCTAAAAATGATTATTCAAAATTATTTTCGATGTAATGAATGAATGAGTGGATCACCTTAATATGTATTTCCTGTGCGCGATCAGCATATTCGGATTTTGGGGCGCGAATTTCTACATCGCAAAGGGAAGCCATTTCTCCACCTGTTTTCCCAGTTAAGCCCACCACTTTCATTCCTTTCTTTTTCGCTGCGTGAATTGCATTCACGACATTTTTTGAATTTCCACTGGTCGAAATACCCAACAATACATCGTGTTCGTTGCCCATTCCTTCTACATATCTCGAAAAAATATAGTCGAAACCGTAGTCGTTACCAACGCACGTAATATGACTTGGGTCTGAAATGGAAACTGCTCCAATCGAAGGGCGATCATCTCTAAATCTACCCGTTAATTCCTCAGCGAAATGCATCGCATCACACATCGAACCACCGTTTCCGCAACTGATAATCTTTCCGCCATTTTTTACAGCGTTTACCATCAATTCTCCAGCCTGTGTGATTTTTTTGATATTTTCAGGAGTGTTAAATATTTGCAAAATTTCTGCTGCCTGAGAAAATTGGTCTGCTATTTGTTTTTCACTCATCGAAAAAGATTTTCGCCAAAAATACGAATTCTTAAATGCAGGAGAGAAAATATTGGATCAATCTTGCTATATTTGAAACCCGAGCCATGCTCAAAAACGACAAACATGAAAAAAAGTTTACTGCTCATTCTAACTGTATTTATCTCATTAGCTGCTCAATCGCAGGATTGTTTTACTCGCTTGCAAAAAGCGTTTGACGATCGAGGTGCTTACTCTGTTTCCGACGACATGCACAGAAATGTTATTCTTACTTTCTTCGAAGAAGGTGGAACTTCTTACTGCATCTCTGGAAAAGCAAGAGTGGAGAATGGATTGATTCAATCAGTGTTTCGTCAGTACGAAGACGACACGTATGAGTTGATGGAAAAGAAGTTTTACAGTGCTTCGAAACAAGCTCCTGTAATTGTGAATGGAATCTCAGAAATGATTTACAATACAGACGGTGAAAAATTCAAAATTGTATTCATCGAGGCATTGAAGCCGAAACAAAAATCATACAAAGAAATTACGCTTCCAGACGATTTGTAGGAAGCATCTAGAATAAATTTAATCCCGTTTCGATCATTTTGGAACGGGATTTTTTTTGATCGGTTTTTCCTGAATCTTCATTAGCTTTGTTGCATGATCGATTGGAAAGATAAAGTCGTTTGGGTGACTGGAGCGTCATCTGGAATTGGAGCTGAGATTGCGAAACAAGTGGCAGAACGTGGAGCTAAAGTGATTCTTTCGGCACGAAGTGAAGGTAAACTGCAGGAAGTAAGAAGCAGTCTTCCGAATCCAGAATCGCACATGGTGTTACCATTGGATTTGAGTCAATCGGATCATTTTGATTCCTTGGTAGAGCAGGTGATGTCGAAATTCAATCGAATTGATGTGTTAGTCAATAACGGAGGATTATCGCAACGCTCGGAAGTACATGAAACGCCCATAGAAGTTGATCGCCGCATCATGGAAGTGAATTACTTCGGGAATGTTGCATTAACGAAAGCGGTTCTTCCCATTTTCAGAAAACAAAAATCAGGACAGTTCGTGGTGATCTCCAGTATCGCTGGGAAGTTCGGATTCTTCTTGCGCAGTGCATACAGTGCTTCGAAACATGCACTTCACGGATTTTACGAGAGTTTGATGTTGGAAGAAGAAAAGAACAACATCAAGGTGTTAATTGCTTGTCCAGGAAAAATCAACACGCCAATTTCCATGAGTGCATTGAATTCAGAAGGAAAGTCTCACGGTGTGATGGATCACAATCAAGAAACTGGAATGCCCGTAGATGAGTGCGTGAATCAGCTTTTGAGCGGAGTAGAGAAGGGGAAGAAAGAACTCTTGATCGGGAACAAGGAGATCAAAGCGGTTACATTGAAGCGATTTGCTCCGCGATTGTTCTGGAAAGTGATTAAGAAGCAGAGGGCGACATAAAAAAAAACTCCGAAGCTTTCACCTCGGAGTTTCCGTTTATTTTATGTGCAATCGATTACCACTGAAACAATGGTCGACCGCTCATCATCGTATTTACTTTTGATCGTACTGAAGTAACAACATCTTCGTTTTCGATATCCGAAAGTACTTCATCAATAAATCCTACGATTGCAGGGATTTCATCTTCTTTTACTCCACGAGAAGTAATTGCTGATGTTCCAACACGAATTCCTGATGTTACGAATGGCGATTCTGTATCGAATGGCACCATGTTTTTATTTACTGTGATGTCAGCATCTACCAAACGGTTCTCAGCATCTTTCCCGGTAACATTTTTCGAACGAAGATCAATCAACATTGAGTGATTGTCTGTTCCTCCAGAAATAACGGCATATCCACGTTTTACAAACTCATCAGCCATTACTCTTGCATTGGCAAGAACTTGCTTCATGTATGTTTTGTAGTTATCCGTAAGTGCTTCACCGAAGGCAACTGCTTTTGCGGCAATCACGTGTTCCAACGGTCCACCTTGTGTTCCTGGGAATACTGCAGCATCTAATAATGCAGCCATCGATTTTGGGTTTCCGTTTTTCCATTTCAATCCAAATGGGTTGTCGAAATTTTTCCCCATCATGATGACACCTCCACGCGGTCCACGAAGTGTTTTGTGCGTCGTTGTTGTTACGATATGACAGTGCTCCAATGGGTTGTTCAATAATCCCGCAGCAATCAATCCCGCAGGGTGAGAAATATCTGCCAATACAAGCGCTCCGATTTCATCGGCTACTTTTCTGATACGTGCATAATCCCAATCACGACTGTAAGCCGAGGCTCCACAGATGATCAATTTTGGCTGCTCACGACGAGCTACTTCTTCAAGCATATCGTAATCCACCAAGCCTGTTTCTTTGCTTACTCCATAGAAGTGAGGCTCGTAGTATTTTCCTGAAATGTTTACTGGAGAACCGTGAGATAGGTGTCCACCGTGTGAAAGATCAAATCCAAGGATTTTATCTCCTGGTTGCAGACACGCAAGGAATACAGCTGTATTCGCTTGAGCTCCTGAGTGTGGTTGAACATTCGCCCATTCCGCACCGAACAGTTCTTTCAATCGTTCGATTGCAAGTGTTTCTACTTGATCTACAATTTGACATCCTCCGTAGTAACGTTTTCCTGGAAGTCCTTCTGCATACTTGTTGGTGAGAACGCTTCCCATAGCACTCATCACTTCATCACTCACAAAGTTTTCCGATGCGATCAATTCAATTCCATTCAATTGTCGATCCTTCTCGGCTTCAATTAAATCAAAGATGGCTTTATCTCTTGACATGTTTATTTGTAATTACGTTCGTAAATTTTTTCTAATCCTTCTGATAATGTAGTTTCAGGTTTGTAGTCGGTAAACTTCAATAGTTTGTCTGAGCTTCCTACGCGTCTTTCTACTTCGTAGTCGTACCGTTTTTTAGGAGCTTCAATGAATACAATTTTGGAAGAAGAGTCGGTGATCTCTTTAATCTTTTTGGCTACGTCGATAATACACCATTCTGCTTCATTGGCAATGTTGATGATGTGGCACCCTTTGACGTCCATCAAGCGCACACACGCTTCAATAGTATCGTCGATGTACGTGAAGTCACGCGTTTGTTTCCCTGAACCGAAAACCGTGATGTCTTTTCCTGCACGTGCTTGTTCAAAAAAGAGTGGAATCACCATTCGCGTATCTTGATTCCATCCGTATACATTGAAGAAACGCAACGAAACAATGTTGACTCCTTTTTCTTCGTAGTGCGACGCAAGGTAGATTTCATTGTAGCGCTTGGCCATGGCATAAGACGTTCGAGGATCTACTAAAACCTCTTCTGTTAATGCCGACTCTTCAATTGCCGAGTGACCATAAATCCCACTCGTGGATGCGTACATGATTTTTTTGATGTTGTTGACTTCTGCCGCATGAACAATGTTCCGCGTTCCGATCACTTCAACGTCCATTGTTTCGACAGGATTGTCGGCTACGATGTCTACTCCGAGAACTGCTGCAAAGTGGAAAATAAGATCACAACCTGCACATGCATTCAGTACCGTATCGTAATCGCGCACATCTCCTTTGATGAATTTGATTTTCGAGAATGTTTCTTTTTCCAGTTTATTTCCGCGAATCAACGAGTCCAATACGACTACCTCGTGACCATCGTCAACAAGTCGTTTTGTTAAATTGCTTCCAATAAAGCCAGCTCCTCCAGTTATAAGTATTTTCATTCGAGTAGATTTCGTGCAAATATCGACAATAATTTTAACCTATGTTCGATACCTCATTGTCACAAGCGTTTGATTAGGTAGAGTGGATGTGTTAACGATTCAATGTCTTCACGATAGATGCCGTCTCTCACAAATTGATCTCTACGTACATGCCCGCTCGCGTGGATAATTCCTCCTTTTCCGTCTAGAATTCCGACGTGCGTCACCTTGCCAGATTTACTTTTGAAAAATGCGAGGTCTCCCGCTTGAATATCGTCGAATTCAATTTCTTGACCATGATCCACTTGTTCTGAACAATCACGCGGTAAATTCCAACCAAAAAGTCGATAGATTATTTGTGTGATTCCCGAGCAATCGATGCCAAATGGAGACTTTCCTCCCCACAAGTAAGGCGTATTTAAATAGTCTTCAGCATATTCCAAAATGGTCTCAAAGTTCTCCCATTTCTTTTTTTCGATTTTGAAGACGTCACCCCCAATAGAAAAGTCGGTAACTCCTTCAGGAATAAATGACCCTCTACAAATGCGTTGTCTTCCCCAAGGCGTTTGCAGTGTCACTTCGCGTTCTTTCAAATAGGAGAGACCTTCACTCCATCGTCTTGCTTCTTTTTTTGTGAGAAACGAGACATGTTTGTGATCAATATAGCCTTCGTAACCATCCGCAATGGTTCTGATTTTTGCCCAAGGATGCTCAATCGAGTGAACTTCGACTAATTCGCCAAAAAGTAATTGTGTTACGATTTCAGAACGATCGTCTCCGTCTTGTCGGACGGGAGCAATGCTCACAAGGCAATAGGCGTCTTTTACTTCCATTATTTTTTTGGGAAATTTTTATGCGTCTTCAAATTTAGAATTTGTTGCATGTGTCGTTCGTTGTGATAAGTGATGAACAGTAATGCATCTCCCAGACGAAGGCGAACAATTTTCGAAATCGAAATGGGGATTTTCACTTTACGAACATTCACTTCCGCAGAAGACTTGATGATTTCCAGTAGCTCATTTTGTTGTTGAATGAAGTCGCTCACTTCTGTCCCTTGCACCAATTCGGTGTCAATTGTAGGATTGTGTCCCTTGGGAGCTTTGAACTTTCGCTTTACGTTATTCAGTCGACCTAGCTTCATGGATTTCCATGCAGATTTTCCAAGCGGAGAACTAATGAAGTCTTCCTTCACATTACGAAAACGTGTCGACTCAATTTTTCGCTGAATGGTAGGATGATAATAACGTGCGTATGAATTTAAATGTGCCAGCACCTCAGCAATTGACCACACACCAGGGTTTGGACGCCAGTTCAATTGTTTTTCGGATAATTTGCCCATCCAACTAGTTGCCTGTTGAATGTTGTTCGAAGTAATTTCCGAAAGCGCTGATCTCAATTCTCGTGTAGTCATCATGGTGCGACCTGTTCTGCTTTAAATGCTAATATCAAAAGTAGCAATTTCGGAAGGAATCCTCCTAAGTATTTTCGAAAGAATCTGAGAACTTTAGTTACTTTCGTACTCCGAGTAATTCTATTGAGAGATGACAGACAAAAAACCGTTGATATTTGTAACGAACGATGATGGTATTTCCGCTAAGGGAATTCGATCGTTGTATGAAGCGATTGCTCCATTTGGAGAAGTAGTATTGATTGCTCCGGATTCGGCTCAATCAGGTATGGGACACGCGATTACAATCAATCATCCTTTGCGATTACAAGCGTCTACTTTGTTCGATTGCACGGCTTATTCGTGTAGTGGAACGCCTGTTGATTGCGTGAAATTGGGAGTGTATGAAATCATGCATCGAAAGCCAGATTTAATTGTTTCGGGAATCAATCATGGTGCCAATGTGGCTACAAATGTGTTGTATTCAGGAACGATGTCGGCAGCGGTTGAAGGAGCGATGGAAGGGGTGCCATCTATTGGTTTTTCACTGTGCTCTTTTGAAGCGAATGCTGATTTTGATCTCGCAAAGGAAGTTGTAGCGAAAGTCGTGAAAGAAGTATTGGCGAAAAAGCTACCGCTTGGAGTCTGTCTGAATGTAAACATTCCTTACGTGTCAAAAGATGCGTTCAAAGGAATTAAAGTATGTAAGCAAGCGAATGCATATTGGGATGATCGTTTTGATAAGCGAGAAGATCAATTTAACCGAACTTATTACTGGTTGACAGGAGATTTTATCGACCAAGACCAAAGCGATGATACCGATGTTTATTGGATCGATCGTGGATATGCATCGGTTGTTCCAACTCAATATGATTTAACAGCGTACGCTTCAATGAAAGAATTAGAAAACTGGAATTTATGAATGTAAGAAAGTGGTCGAGGGGACATACATTTGGAATGCTGTTGGGGATTATTACTCCTATAATTGTTGTTCCCGCTTTGATTTTGTTTTTGTCATGGGTGCAAGATTATGATTTCTCGTATCTCTGGCACAAATTCAGTTACAACGGTCCGTATCGAGTGCGTATGCTCACGCTTTCGATTATTGCGAACTTGCTTTGGTTCTATTTTTTCCTGAACCGTTCGAAGTGGGATTACGGGATGGGTGTTATTTTAGGATCGATCGCCTTTGCACCTTACATCGTCTATATCAAATTTTTCTAGTGCATGGCGCAAGGCAAAAAAATCTACGTTATTGCTGGTGAGGCATCAGGCGATTTACACGCAAGTAATCTTATGGCTGCAATGCTCGAGCGAGATCCAAATTTGGATTTTCGATTTTGGGGTGGCGATAAAATGGCAGAAGTTCATTCTGGTTTGGTGAAACACATTCGCGATTTGGCCTTCATGGGGTTTTGGGAGGTAATTACGAACATCCGTACTATTCTTAAAAACATTTCTTTCTGCAAAGAAGATATTCTGGCGTATGAACCGGATGCGATTTTATTGGTCGATTATCCCGGATTTAACTTGAGAATTGCCGAGTGGGCGCACGAGAAAGGAATTAAGGTGATTTACTACATTTCGCCGCAGGTTTGGGCCTGGAAACAAAAGCGTGTTCACAAGATTAAACAGGTAGTCGATAAAATGTTTGTGATTCTTCCTTTCGAAAAGGAATTCTACGAACGATTCAACTATGATGTGACCTACGTGGGACATCCACTTTTGGATGAAATTGCCAAGCATGGCTTCTCAGAGGAGCAGCGAAAGGCATTCTACGCCAAACACGAACTGGATGCTCGACCGATTATTGCGGTGTTGCCAGGAAGTAGACGTCAAGAAGTAAGTAAGAAGCTTCCTATCATGTTGGATGCGTTGAAACCCTTCACGGAGTATCAAGTGGTGATTGCAGGAGCTCCAAGTTTGGATGAGGCATTTTACGCACCGTTCAATAGTGAGAATGTCAAAATGATATCGAATGAAACGTATCATTTGTTGCAAAGTTCGGAAGCCGCTGTAGTTACGTCAGGAACGGCTACGCTCGAGACAGCTTTGTTCAAAGTACCTGAAGTTGTGTGCTACAAAAGTTCACGTTTTTCATACGAAATTGCAAAACGCCTGGTGAAGGTGAAATACATTTCTTTGGTCAATTTAATCATGGATCGAGAAGTAGTGCGCGAACTCATTCAAGGAGATTGTAATTCGGAAGCAATCCGCGAAGAATTGTCGAAATTATTGAAGGATGATGCCTATCGAGCTGCCTTGATGAAAAACTACGACGAACTAGAAGTAATTCTAGGTGGAGGAGGAGCTAGTGATAAAGTGGCTGAATCTTTGTTGCTTGAGTTGAAATAAAAAAAGGGCGATCAATGTGACCGCCCAGTTTTGACTTAGTATCCAAATATTTCTTCGAGTGTTAGTTCTTTTACTTCGCCTAATGCTTCAAGCGATTTCATGTCCATATCGGCTTTTTTACCAATCACGCAGAAGACGTAGGTTCGTCCCTTGATGTTTTTATTGAAATATGTTTCAAGGTCATTCAGGCTCATCTCACTTACTGCTTCGTAATTCTTTTTCGGAGTATCATGTGGAAGTCCCGCTTTTTCGTACGAGCGATACTTCCAATAAATTTCCGTTTTTGTAGTTCGGTCAGATTCCATTTTTTTCAAAGCAGCAATCTTTGATTCATTGAACTGAATTTCAGCTTTCGGCATGTTATTCATGAGTTCAATGATAGCTTCGGTTGCTTGTCCCAATTTGTTTACTTGAGTTCCAATAAAAGCATTTACATAATGTGATTCTCCTTCTTTGTATGGAGCCGACATGTACGCATACGCACTGTATGCAAGTGCTTTTGATTCGCGAATTTCTTGGAAAACAATTGACGATAATCCTGATCCGAAATAGGCATTGAACAAGGAGATAGAAGGAAGTAACTCTGGATTCCATTCTTCAGCTTTGGACAACATAAGCAGTTGAGTTTGTACCATGTCATAATCCACGAAATAAACTATGTTTTTGTCCGTCTCCAGTTCTGGGTACTTCATTTCTGGTGCTGATTTTACAGCTTCGGGTAAAATATGGTGCTTTTTGACAATCGCGTAGGATTGATCAAATGAGTTGTTTCCATAATAAAACACGGAGTGCTTGTATGTTGTAATAGAATGCAAGATGTCAACAAGTTCTTGACCAGAAATGGCATCTAGTTCTTCGTCACTCAAGACATTGTTAAACTCATTTTCTGGTCCGTACTTCGCGTAGCTATACAGGCCACTGTATAAGATTCTCCATTTATTCTTCTTTGCATTCGCTCGTTTCTTTTTGGCATCTTCAATCAAGTTTTTTAGTGCGTTTTCATCGACTTTCGATTCCAACAGAAGGTGCTCAAACAAGGTCAATGCTTCCTCAAACGATTCGTTAAGGCCACGAATGTAAATTGAGGAGGAGCTGATGTAATACTGAACCCCCAATTCATAGAAGTGCTGTTTTAATTCTGAGGCGGAGTATTTGTCTGTTCCTAAAAAACTGAGGTATTCAATCGCCAATTGAACCTTGTTGTCTTTCTTGAGGTTTTCGTCGAGATCCAAGAAAAGGGTAAATAAGTCGTTGGATTTGTTCTCTACGTAGTAGAATGGAACATCTTTGATGATTTCTTTCTGTTTCAAGGCTTGATCGAAATCAACGAATTCTGGTTGCAAGCGGATGGATTTCATCTTTTCAAAATCCATGTAGAATGCAGATTGATCTTCTCGGTTGAGTTCAACAGGAGTAATTTGTGGCTTGTCCACTTTGTAAGTGTTTTTGTCTTCTCCTGTACGTTTGTACACCACACAATAATTATCCTCTAAATGCTCGTTTGCCCAATCTACAAGTTCTTGCTTCGTGACTTTAGCCAATCGGTCGTAGAAGTTTACAAAGTTTTCCCAGTCCGCTTCCATAATGAATGCATCGGACAAGTACATGGCACGTGCCCAGTTATAATCGTATTGTGCCAAACGATCCTTTCGCTCATTTTTAACAATGGTTTCGAGTAATTTCTCGTCAAATTCACCGTTTTTTAATTTCTCAATTTCAGCCAGAAGTAAATCTTTCACTTGCTCTAACGTTTGTCCTTCTTTCGGAGAACCGCTCAATTGAATGGTGGAGTAGTCGTGCATGGTACTCGAATAAGCGCTTGCTTTGATTACTTTTTGCGATTGAACGAGGTTCAAATCGATTAATCCAGCTTGCCTGTTGTACAAAACGGATGTGATCAACGATGCCATTAAGTAATCTTCGGTGTGATAACCACCTACTCTGTAGGCAATCGCGATCGATTCTTCGTTGGGTCCGAAAACTTCTGTTGTTTTGATTGTAGTTTGAGGCGATTCGGTTGGCATTTTTCGGGGATTTACCTCCTTCGCCTCCATACTTCCAAAGTACTTGTCAACCCAAGCAATGGTTTGATCAAAATCTAAATCGCCCGCTAGGATAATGGCCATGTTATTCGGAACGTAATACTGACTGAAGTACGCATGAATTTTCTCCATGGATGGATTTTTCAAGTGCTCTCCCTCGCCAATTGTTGTTTGCGTACCGTATGGATGAGTAGGGAAAAGCAATTTGTTCATGGCAGTATACGCTTTTCGGTAGTCGTTATCTTGCCCCATATTAAACTCTTCGTAAACAGCTTCAAGTTCGGTGTGGAACAAGCGCAGGACGAGTTCACTGAACCGTTCGGATTCCAAGTACATCCATTTCTCTAACTCAGTGGATGGAATATCGTTGATATACACAGTTCGTTCGTGAGAGGTATACGCATTCGTTCCTTTGGCTCCAAGTCCTGAAACCATTTTATCATATTCATTAGCGATAGCATACTTGGCTGCTTCATTCGAAACGCTGTCGATCTGCGCATAAATGGCTTTCTTCTTTTCGGGGTCCTTTTCCGCCTTTTGAGCTTCATACAGGTCGGAAATCTTTTTCAAGAGCACTTTTTCCTTTTCCCAATTGGACGTTCCGTATTTAGATGTTCCTTTGAACACCATGTGCTCGAGGTAATGGGCAAGTCCTGTCACATCCGAAGGGTCATTTTTGCTGCCCGTTTTTACCGTGATGTAGGTTTGAATACGAGGCTCATCCTTGTTTACTGAAAGGTAAACTTTCAATCCGTTGTCTAAGGTGTAAATTCGAGTACCAATTGGATCGTTTTCAACGGTTTCGTACGAATAGGACTGTGCATACGCTACGTGTAGAAGAAGAAATGCGAGTCCTGAAAGAATAATTTTAGAAATCATTTTCATAGTGGTTAAACATTTTTGGTTTCTGATGCAAGTTTTGTGGAACCTGCATCTAATTTTGTGTAATTAATAACTGATTAATAGTCTATAGGTTACACATGGAAGTTAAGAAATTTATTCCTTTATCCTTGAAGGTGAACCTAATCGTTTATGTACACATTTCTAAAATGTAACTATTTTTCAGAAATTATTTTGGGATGGTGCGTTTATTGCAAGTAACAAAATGTTGAATCAATCGTACATGTGAGCGTGCGCATAGTTAGTAGTATACTTTTTTTAATTCTATTTTTCTCTTCCTTCGGGCAAGAGCAAAGCATTGGTATATTGCGTGATTACAAAGTAAAACGCGTTACATTCAGCCATCACTTGGGAACATACAATGTTCAGGCAGACAATTCAATTATTGGCACAATTGAAGCACAGCAATTTGTTGAGGTAGAGTTGGTAGGAGGGAAGTTAGCATTGAAGTATAATACTATTCCTCAAGGAACATTTTCTCGCATTTCGATTGTAGCAAATGGAAATGGTACACTGGCCATCAAGTCGAAATCACCTGCGGTTCGAGAACGAAAGTATCAAGATCATATTGAAATTTCGGTCGTTAAAGGCCGTATGACAATCGTCAACAAAGTGAGCATGGAGAATTACCTCTGCGGTGTGATTGAATCGGAGGGAGGTGGCGGTCGTCATTTGGAGTATTACAAAGTCCAAGCAGTGATGAGTCGAACGTATGCCTTGAGAAACCAATCGAGACACACCAAAGAAGGATTTGGATTGTGCGACGGTGTTCATTGCCAGGCTTATCATAACATGTTGAAGTACACGCCTGAAATTAGAACGGCTGTTCGTGCAACAAAGGAGGACGTTTTGGTAGATGAAAAGAACCGATTGGTGACAACGTATTTCTCTGCGAATTGTGGGGGCGAGGTGTGTGATGCGTCGCAGGTGTGGAACAACTCGGTGCCGCACGTTCAATCTTTTATTGATACGTTTTGCATTCACACGCATCAAGCAACATGGACGAAGCGCGTTCCGAAATCGGAGTTTAGAAATTTTCTCGTCAAGCAGTATGGCTTTCCCATCTATGATTCGATTATGGCAGCGAACATGTATACCTTCGAGCAGGAGAGAAGAAAGGCATTTTATATTCACCCATGTTTGGGGATTCCACTTCGCGATTTGCGAAAAGAGTTTAAGCTAAAATCGACTTTTTTTAGCACGCATCCAGAAGGCAATGAAATCGTTTTTGAAGGTCGTGGTTTCGGACATGGCGTTGGATTGTGCCAGGAAGGAGCGATGAACATGGCAAAGAATAATTTCACGTATCGCCAGATTGCGGAGTTCTATTTCCATGGAGTGAGGGTGAAAAAGTATTCGAAGTTATTGCCGAATTGAAGCTTGGCTTTCACTTTGAATGATGGACATAAATTCTTCGGTACTTGGAAGAATCGTTTCATACTTGCTTGCGAATATTTGTTCATTGTCTTCGGGGAGTGTATATCGAACTAATGCTTCACTTTTATTTTGACATAGAATAATTCCGATTGTCTTATTCTCATCGGGTAATTTTATTTCGCGATCATAGTAGTGTACATACATCTGCATTTGTCCTATATCCTGATGGCGTATTTCTCCAATTTTTAAATCGATCAACACAAAAGATCGTAACATTCGATTGTATAAAACAAGGTCAATGTAAAAGTGTTTCTCATCAAATGATATACGTTTCTGCCTTGAAACAAAGGTGAATCCATTCCCGAGTTCCATCAAAAAATGTTCGAGTTTCCCAATGATTCGTTCCTCTAAATCGGATTCAGAATAGAACTGCACATTACTTAGACCGAGAAACTCCAAGATGTATGGGTCTTTGACGACGTCACGTGCTTTTTCAGGAATCAGTCCCTTTTCGCATATTGCTTGAAGTTTCTCATTGTCTTTGCTTATTGCCACACGTGTGAAGAGCGCAGTGTCGTAATGCCTGTTCAGTTCGCGAACACTCCAATTGTTATGAATAGCTTCGACTTCATAAAAACGTCGCTCAAATTCATTGTCAATGCGCATTAACTTCAAATAATGAGACCAGCTTAATTTGAATTCAGCAGACACTGTCTGCTGTTTTCCAGATTTAGCAGACAGCGTCTGCTGTTTTTCGTAGATGAGGTAAAATTTGCGCATTTGTCGTAGGTTCGTTGTCGAGAAACCAGCTCCAAATTCTGCGGTAAGTACTTTTGAGAGGTTGATGATTAATTTCTTCCCGTAATCAGCTCTGTCTTTTCCGCTTTGCTCTTTTTCGATGATCATTTTACCTACTTCGTAATAGGTATGGACCATAGTTGTGTTTATCTGACGGTTGATTTCACGTCTTGCGGACTGTATTAGTTGTATGGCTTTTTGGAAAAAGTCCAAGTCAGGTGTAGTTGTATTCATTGTAAATAGTGGTTTTGTTGAATTTGTTCATCAACACTATTTAAAATACAAAAACGAAAACAAATTACTCTTCAAAAATCACGAAAATATCTTCGTCATCTTTCTTAAAGAATTTCTCCTCACGCGCATAGCGTTCAAGTTCACTTTTGTTGGTCAATTCGTTGAGTGTTTCGCGCGCTTTAACGAGATCACGGCTCACTTCTTCTTTAGCCAGTTCCAACTGTTTTAACTTGCGATTATGACGAATGATCGTGAAGAGATCATTTTCATCCAGAAATAAGGTGTACACCAAAAAGATGACGGTCGTCAGGATGAATTTGTTCTTGAGATATGGAAGTAATTTCTTCACATCACAAAATTACGGATCAATTGATTGAGTAGAAGGGAGGACGCAGATTCTTTTACAATTGATGTTGTTCAAAACCTCACTCGGGCAATTTGACGCTTTGTGGGTACCGAAACGTATTATTACTGTCGTATGTTTGTTTGATGGCTTGAAGTCGTTCGTAGTTTTCTCCAAAATAAGCCGATTCCCAATCTTTGAAGCCTATACTCGGGTAATTTCGGTATTGTGCCCGATTTCCATTCTCGTAAAACAAATGCTGAATGGCTTCAAATTCTGTTAAGTATCGATCGCGCTTCGTATCTTGTCCTTCATTCCAGTAGGATTGAAGTTCACTCAGATAGTGATAGGATCGATGCGGATAGCTCGATTTTTCGGTGTATTCTGGCTTGTTAATGGCTCCTCCCAACGTATTGACTTGATAGATCAGACCTGGTGTGGAAACAACTTTTTCAAGGACCTCATCAATACAGCCTTCAATATCGGAAAAGGTGGAGTAGTATCCCGCTGAGGCATTTTTGAAGTAAATCGGATGTTGAATTCCGTAGTAGTTCTTCAAGGCTCCAGCTACATCCGAGTTTCGTTTGGAAGTCACAGAGTCGCATAGCTCAGTTAATGCATCAACCATTTCCTTGAGTTTGGGCGAAGCCGTTTCAAAGTGAGTGATGAGAATAGTGAGCGATTTTCCGTTCAGTACAAAGGCAGAAAAACAGTCTTCTGGCAGTTGATGCGCATTTTCGAACCATGTTTCCAATAATGTTCGCGCTCTTTCCCGATCAAGTTGTTTGGCTTTTAATCGGGTGTAGCTAAAATGATTCGGAGCTGGATGTGTTTTAAATCGAAAGGAAGTTGCGACACCAAAATTCCCGTTTCCACCTCCGCGCAGCGCCCATAAAAGTTCGTTATTACCTGAGAGCTCATGAATTTTACCGTTTCCATCAACGAAGGTAACTCCCAATAGATTGTCACAGGTCAACCCATATTTTCTTGCGAAAAATCCATAACCTCCACCGAGCGTCAATCCGCCAACTCCAACAGTTCCGCACGATCCTGCTGGCAAAATGCGTTTTTTGGGGAGTAGTTCGTCATACATTTCTTTCAATAAGCAAGCTGGACCAATTTCCACTTCATTGTCATCTTTCCATTCAACGGTATTTAGTAGGGACAAATTGATGACCAATCCACCATTGTTGGAAGAGAATTGTTCGAATGAATGTCCACCGCTTTTGACCGAAACAGGAAGACCTTGTTCTTTCGCATAGGCAATCGCTTCGGCAACTCCTTCGGTATTCGAAACGAGTGCAATAATGGCGGGACTTTTTTGCGTGTGCTTATTGAAATAGGTCGCCAAAGAATCAAATTGTTCGTCTTCTTTGGTGAGATAAACGACATTCGTACTACTTATCTGCTCCTCAATTTCTTCCACACGTTTTTCTGTCTCAACCGATTTCTTTTTCGCTGGATTTTCTTTGGGAGCTTTTTCTGGCTCGCTAGAACATCCGATTAAATGGACTCCAAACCCGGCAAGAACAAGTGTTTTAATGATTCTTCTTCGATCTTCCTGAAGTTGCGACATAGTTTCGTTCGATTGATTCTTGCTAAAGATAAGAAATCACACGCGCATCGGCTATCGATCGATTGTATTCACTTCCGTTCCTTCAAATTCAATTCGAGAATCGAAAACGGAAATCAATTCATTGAGTTCGTACACATTTTTGTAGCCGTAGCCATAGAGATTAATGTATGTCGGAATATTGAGTGCGAGCGTGATGGGTTTTTCGCTGATGCCCGTCTCGGTAATTGAATTCATTTCAGATTGGTTTTGGACTTCTTGAGAGCTGGATAATTGAATGGTCTGAGTTACAATCGGCTCAACGATTGGTCGCGATACTTTTGATGCGAAGTTTCGATCTTCCAGAATCTTTCCCTCTTGAATTTCGGTCATGAAATTGTTATTGCAGTAGATTAGAATAACTGCATCTCTGTTTGGGAAAAGAGCGTCTAAGTTTTCTTGTGTAAAATTAGAAAAGTTCAAGTGGATGGCACCTTTTACGTGTTTTCGGTCGTACATCTCCTTTGAGCGCGTATCCAAAATGTAGACATCCTGTCGCATGCTCATTCGTTGGAAGGTGTTCAAGTCGACGAGTCGCGCCTTTCTGTGTTCTTTTACTTCCGACATTAAGCGTTCGTAATCTTCAAAACTGACGAGTGGAGAGCCGCTGTCTTGCGCAAATGATGTAAATCCAACAAAAAGGAATAGGAGGAAGGCGATATTTTTCATGAGATGAGTTGTTATTGTTTTCATTGGGTACAACTCGTTCGAGGTTTGGTTCAAATGATGGGGGTAACCTATTTGGATACTGTTTTCTCTTTTCGATACGCATTGAGTTCTTGAATCATACTTTTTTGCTGTATTAAATGCTCAGACCAAAATGAATGTTTCGGATTTATTTCTCCAATAACCGTGTTTTTAGATTTATTCCGAAATATAATTTTCTGTCGTTTTTCATTGTTGTACGTTCTCAATTTTTCAATGGAGTACTCAAATTCAGTGGTTGGTATTTCGACCCTTTTTGTTTTTGAGAAATACAAGTTGGTTAACTCTATTTGGATGTGATTTTGATCATGTGCAATGTGGGTAATGTGTTTAATTTTCTGGTTCTTAAAAATGATATAAATATTAATGATCACTACAGCCAAAACTGAAAGCCCAATTTGTACTTCAGGGTGCTCGATGATGAATTTTATTATTGCGTAGGACAGTCGGTTCTCAGCATCTACTCCTCTTGATTTTGAACCAAGCATCATTGGACCGAAGAAAAGCATTGCAAATGATCCAATAAAGGCAACGGAAGATTTCAAAAGATGCTCCCAAAATATAAAACTACTTCCTTTAGGTTTGGATATGTTTAGTAAGGTTTTCATCCTTTCAAAACTAGCATTCCATTTTCATCGAATGAGTACTTTTCGGAAAGCTTCATCCATTTTTTTCCAATTTCACTCTCTAACCATTCTTTTCCCTTTTCATCGTTGAATGCCCAATGAGTTTTGTCAATTAATTCACGTAAGTGCATGAGCTCCTCATTTTCAAATTTGAAATGGTACAGCCTGCTGCTTAATTCAACCATAAGGTCGTGAGCAAATAATTTTGATTCATTTTCATTTGGTACATCTAGATTGTTTTCAGTTAAATAAGCCAAAATACCGTCAATTGTATAACTGGCGAATAAATCCAAAGGGTAGGTTTGGTATCCATTCTCCTTGAATACGAAATCAAATTTTTTCGAATAAAAAATGTAGTCATGCTCATAGTAAAGATGTCGATTGGGTAGAACAATTTCCTGGGTAATATTTGTTCCTTTCTCTCGATGTTTTGTGCTTCCTCCCAGTCTAAGATCATCGGCGTTACTAGTCAGACAAATAATACTTAAATCAAGATTCAGTTCCGTATTGATGTTAGAGAAATGCTCGTTCAATCTTCTTTCTAGAAATAAGATGTAATGGTGCGATATATGGTACGTGCACTTCGGGTCTGTTTGGAATGAAATAATTCGAATCTTCATTAGGTTATTCACTAGGAGGTAATTCTTACAAAAATTGATTTCCCGAAGATAAGAATTGACAGCGTCAACAAATAAGGGATTTTTAGAAAGGTAAATATCACTCAACTTCTTATTTTCAAAACCAACCTCCAAAACCAAAAAAAAGCCCCCGCAATCGGAGGCTTTTCGCGAATCCATCGGATTCTAATTTCATTCTATAAATGATTACTCTTTCGGCTTGTTCACGATTTCATCGTAAAGATCTTGCCAATCATCGTCCTCTTCGAACCATTGTGCAACTTTACCAACGAGTTCTTTCGCTTTATCTTCTTGGCGTGAGTTTTTCAATGCTGCAGCCGAGTGAAGCACTCCGTATTTCAACATTTTTCTGTCTGCTTCGCTCCAGTTTTCAATCGATTCGATCTCTTCTAATTGTGCGTTTGCCGTTTTCCAGTACTCACGCGCAGTGTATTTATCGTCTGCGTTGTGCTTACAAGCTCCCATCAAGTAATTAGGACCTACTTCGTTGGTCGTGATTTTTCCATATTTCAATACCCAACCGAACGCGCGTTTGAAGCTTCCATCAAGGATTTCGTTGTTAATTGTTTCGAATAATGTTAACTGAAACATACTTACAAATTCTTGTTCTTCGGCCGTGTACGCTCCATCGTTATACTTGAGATCGTTTTTGATTCCTTTACCCAAGTACTTGATAGCATCTTTGTAGGCGTTTTTGTAATTGTCATCGTCTGTTCCAGAGATAGAGATTTTGTAAAGTCCTTTTGCCATCCAGAAATAGGGAGCAGGGTCTTTTTTCGTATCGTCTTTCATCGTGTACTTTTCGGCTTGCTTTACGAGCTTTTTGTAGCTATCGTAAGTACCATCTGCATAGAGAATGATCAAGTCTTTGTACTCTCTCGTTTGAGAAAATACGGTTACCGATAAAAATAGAAAGCTTAAAATGGCTACTAAATGTTTCATGTTTTGTTTGTTTTACATGTATAAATTCAAATACTGTGCCGAATCCACAATTCACTCAAAAATAGGGAATTTTCGACAATTTGGATTACTCAAAACTTTTTATGAGTAACGAGAGGATTTCCTGCGCTGCACGCGAAATCTTTGTCCCCGGTCCAAACACTCCGAAGACACCTGCGTCGTACAGAAAATCGTAGTCTTGCTGTGGAATAACCCCTCCAGCAATGACCATAATGTCCCCACGGCCTAACTTTTCCAATTCAGCAATCACTTTTGGAATAAGTGTTTTATGTCCCGCGGCGAGCGAAGAAACTCCGAGAATATGCACGTCGTTTTCGACAGCTTGTTTGGCGGCTTCTTCTGGCGTTTGGAATAGTGGTCCGATGTCTACATCAAATCCAATGTCCGCGAAAGACGTAGCGATTACTTTTGCACCTCGATCATGACCATCTTGCCCCATTTTAGCAATCATAATTCGAGGTCTTCTTCCTTCGAGTTGACTGAACTGATCCGCCAAGTCGAGTGCTTTTTTGAAATCTTCGTCTCCCATTGATTCTGATGAATAAACGCCATTAATCGAGCGAATTGTTGCTTGATACCTACCGTACGCCTTTTCCAGTGCGGCAGAAATTTCCCCCAGTGAAGCCCGCTCACGTGCACATCGGATGGCGATTTCAAGGAGGTTACCCGAGTTGTTTTTGGCTGCCTGCTCTAATTCTTCCAGAACTTCAGCTACTTTTTGGGCGTTTCGATTTGTTTTGAGCTCATTCAAGCGTTCGATTTGTGCATCGCGCACTTTTGTATTGTCAACTTCAAGAATATCCATTTCGGCTTCTTCATCAAGCTGATAGCGGTTCACACCAACAATAATGTCTTTTCCCGCATCAATACGTGCTTGCTTCCGTGCGGCAGCTTCTTCAATGCGCATTTTTGGAATTCCTGTTTCAATGGCTTTTGCCATCCCTCCGAGTTCTTCCACTTCCTCGATCAATTTCCACGCTTCTTCTACCAATTGATTGGTGAGCTCTTCCACGTAGTAACTTCCGCCAAGTGGGTCCACATGGTCGGTGATTCCTGTTTCTTGTTGAAGATAAATTTGTGTGTTACGCGCAATACGCGCTGAGAAATCGGTAGGAAGTGCAATGGCTTCATCCAATGCGTTGGTATGCAAGGACTGTGTTCCTCCAAAGGCTGCGGCAAGTGCTTCGATGCATGTACGCGCGACATTATTGAAAGGATCTTGCTCAGTTAAACTCCATCCTGAAGTTTGACAGTGCGTACGTAATGCCAATGATTTACTATTCTTCGGATCGAATTGTTTGACAATTTTTGCCCAAAGTAATCTTCCAGCACGCATTTTCGCGACTTCCGTGTAATGGTTCATGCCAATTGCCCAGAAAAAACTCAACCTTGGGGCGAAATCATCGATGTTCATTCCTGCATTTACTCCAGCTTTCAGGTATTCCAATCCATCGGCGAGGGTGTACGCCAACTCAATTGCTGCCGTAGCTCCTGCTTCCTGCATGTGATAACCAGAAATAGAAATGGAATTAAATCGCGGCATGTTTTGCGACGTATATTCGAAAATATCCGAAATGATGCGCATCGATGGCAATGGGGGATAGATGTAGGTGTTTCGCACCATGAACTCCTTTAGAATATCATTCTGAATGGTTCCCGAAAGTTTTTCTTGGCTTACACCTTGTTCTTCAGCCGCAACAACGTAAAATGCCATAATTGGAAGCACAGCTCCGTTCATGGTCATGGAAACCGACATCTGGTCCAATGGAATTTGATCGAACAAGACTTTCATATCCAAGATCGAATCGATGGCAACTCCCGCTTTTCCAACATCTCCTTCTACACGAGGGTGATCAGAATCGTATCCGCGGTGCGTAGCTAAATCAAAGGCAACGGACAATCCTTTCTGTCCTGCAGCCAAATTTCGTCGGTAAAACGCATTGGATTCTTCCGCAGTGGAAAATCCTGCGTATTGTCGAATTGTCCACGGACGAACCGCATACATCGAGCTGTACGGACCTCTTAAGTACGGTGGAATTCCAGAGACAAACTCTTTGGTTTTTGTTTCTCCTTCGTGTTGATAAAACTGCTTAAGTTCAATCTTATCTGCAGTTGTATAGGTGGTAGAAGCAACTGTGTCGCGTTGTTCTATTTCTGATTCGAATGGGATGGTACTAAAATCTACTCGTTTCATGCAGATACTGTTTTAGTGATGAGCTCAAAATTTAATGGTTTCATTCCGAGGTATTCGGGGAGTGCGTTCCAGTTGCTTACGACAGGATCGGGATTAGCAAATTTGTTGATTCCAATCAATAATGTATCTCCTGCCAAGAAGGCTTTTTCTCTCAACGAACGTTTCGATTCGACATCTTTTTTGAAGGCATGAAGTGTGCTTTCTTCGAACAGTCCTCCATTTTTCTCAAGTGATTGAAATGTTTCCCACGCCTTTTGTCCAATAGCATTTGTTAGGTGCTCCAACGAATAGCTTCCTCCAATCGGGTCGATTACCTTATCCAAATACGATTCTTCTTTTAAAATCAATGGAATGTTAATGGCCATTCTTGCCGAAATCGAATCAACTCCTTTGTCCGAATAGAGGTCGTGAGGCAAGGTCACGATATTTTCAACACCCGCATTTAGTGCAGACATCACTTCTGTTGTTTGACGAAGTAAATTGGTGTGCGGATCACTCAATGATTTATTTGTGTGTCCAATGATTGCGGTAATTGCACAATTATAGGAACAGTTATGTTCGGGCTGATATGCTTTGATAATCTTCGCCCACAATGCACGAAGCGTTCGAATTTTGGCTACTTCGTAGAAGTAATTGCTTCCTACTCCGATATGAAAACCGATGCAGGCTGCCGCATCATCTACGTTTAATCCTGCTTCCATCAATCGGACGAGGTATTCATGACCGACATTCAGAGAAAAAGCAATTTCCTGCCACGTTGTAGCACCGCTTTGTTGCACACCAAAACCATTAACCAATGCAAATCGTTGCTGCTGTTGTTGAAAGTGCGCTGCGAATGCTTGAATGTCGACATTTGACAAGCTGAGAAAATCAACATTGAAATGAACCGTATTCAGAGTGTGCGCAGAAAGTGCCTGAATGGATTGAACATCTTCTAACGAATTTACGCTAAATTGAGAGTGAATGTGCTCAAGCTGAACATCGCTGAGTACTTTGTTCCAATCGATGTTTTCCTTTTTCGCAACAATCCAAAGTGCATCTGCACCTGTCATTAAAAAATGCAAAATCTTAACGTTCGCTTCGTCTTCATCCTCAACAGGAATATACGCCGTATTTTTCCAATCGTTGAGATTCGTTTTTAATCCACGTGTAAAGGGGAAGGAACCAGGTGCTTCATACGTAGTTCGATCACTAATGTGGTAAACACTCGAGTAATTGATTTCCTCAATTTCATCGTTGTGTTCCAAGAGACTCGGGTCTTTCCCTTTTAAGTCGGCGTGAATCTTTTCAATCCACTCTTCTTTTCCGACGAGATTAAATTCCTTAAAAAAACTATTCATTCGACAGTTGTTTTGATTTTGGCAATTGTTTGGTGTAGTATGCGTACGCTACCGTTGAAATCATCACGACTAAAACAGGAGCAAGTGGGATTCCGATGTAGGGAATGGCATAAATGGCATTAAAAATGACTCCAATAATGATCATTCCGAGTGGCGCTTGGAAGGCAAAGGCAAGTGAAGCTCCCACTCCTTTAGCATAGCGTTCCAAAGCGAAATCGTAAAAAGTAAACCCAAAGAAAAATCCGATGATACAGTACTTTATGACTTTATCAACCACCTCTGGAAATCCGAAAAGAGCATCAATCATCCAATAGAAGAATAAGAAAACTCCTTGCAAAAATAGAGAGACAATAACGATCCATATCATACGCAGGAAGTCGTTTATGAAGCGCAGAATTCCGCCTTCCACTTCATAACCTGTCAGTTCTTTGTCAAATTTTTCACCTAAAGCCGTAAAGAAAGGGGAGAGTGCCGTCAATACAAGAAAAATATATAATGACTCTAGTGCTGAATCGAGAAAGCTCAATACGCCGGAGAAACCAGTGTCTAACCAACTCAACCAAGAATACCCTCCGCTAATATCAACGGATTCATCGATCTCCTTAAAGGTTGAACCGTAGATCATAAATAATCCTGTCAGGATTAAGCCTGGAATGAAGAAGAGCAAATATTTGCCTTTGAACAAATATTCAAAGGTGGTAATGATTCCTCTTATGTGATAATTTATTGCTTTCATGATTCGTTTCTGGTCAACTGGCTGTAATTAAACAAAAATTTTGAAAAGGCTATAAAAAATGCCGTAAAACACGATTATTCCTATAAATAGTTGTGGTATCGAGTTGTATCCCTGCTTCCGATAATACAACCATACGAGCAATCCAAAGGCCACAGCAGGAAATATTGGGTAGACAAGTAGTGTGGGCATTACAAGTTAAACTGCGTAAAGTGATGAGTGAAATGCTTCGAATGAACACGGAGCCAATCTTGGTAATTGAGATTACCGTAAACGGGATGCATGTTCTTTGCTTCAGGCGAGTCGATGTAGTATTCTTCAAAACCTACCCATTTCATTGCAAGCTCGTCAATCGCATCGTCTAAGCTTTCGTTACGCAAAGGTGGATTCTCTGGGGCATAATCAACTTTAAATCCTCGTGGAAATGGCTTGTCCGAATGCAAAAACTCAACGGCTTTCGGAACTTTTTCTTCGGGAATACTCAACGATGCTTTTAATTCACCAGTTGAAAGATCAAGACTGTTGGAAAGATGTTCAACCATTTGCTGAGCATTCATCGTTCCCCATTCGGGTTGGCGATCCTCCGTTAGCTGATTCAGTTTTCCAAGAAAAGTTTCGAGGTTGGGAGAAAGAAAATCGTTCATTGTCCTTTTTTACCGACTAAAACATGTAGACTTTTCGGAACAACACTCACGCTCAATTCATCTGTAACGTCAATGGGTTCTCCATCATAGTGTGCAATCTTCTTCGAAAGCTTGATTCGCGCATTCTTAAATCGAATGATCTCTCCGAATTTCTTTTTTTGTCGCTTCTTGCGGAAGAAGTTGTATGCAATTTGAGGGGCCGACCAAATGGAGAAAGGTTTTAGAATGAACAACTCTAATTCTCCGTCTTCCACATTTGAGTCTGGCGAAACCGTGAAACCATTACCGAACTGCGATGAATTCGCTACTGTACAAAGCATTACAGGAAGTGATTTGACTTTACCGTCAATATCAATGGATACGTTGAGTGGGTTAAACTTGAAGAATTCTTTAATCACCGTAATGATGTAGCCAAGAAGTCCACGCTTTTTTCCTTTATCGAATTCCTTTGCAACGACAGCGTCAAAACCATATCCACCAATCCCGATGAAGGAACGATTATTCACTTTCACGGTATCCATGTGGATGTATTTCCCGTCGTTAATGCATAAAATGGCATCCTTTACATTCAGTGGAATATTGAGGTGTCGGGCTAAACCATTTCCAGATCCAACTGGAATAATCGCCATCTGCGTATCTGTTCCGATTAGGGCTGTTCCAACTTCGTGTACAGATCCGTCACCTCCCACGGCACAAACAATGTCAATTCCCTCTTTCGAACATTGCTTAGCAATTTTAATCGCGTGCTTTCTATATTCTGTGTAGGAAATGCCGTATTCAAACTTGTCTTTGTCTATATGCGCATCAATCAACCCAGGAATATCCGTTTTCTTGTGGATTCCTGATATAGGATTGATGATAAATTGAATACGTTGTTTCATTTTACTTTTGTTTGATTCGAAATCAAATCTCTTGAGTATCGTTGCAAAATTGCCTTCAGTCGATTCTCCCGTTCCTGAATTATTTCATCATAATTGGGAAGTTCTTCCTTCGTGACAACACTGCCCTTCGTAAAGTTAAGCAAATTTTGTGCTTGATCCGAACTGAAAATCATCATTTGTTCACCATCAAAGTAGTAATAACTTCCTTCAAGGTGCGCAAGCCCATATTTTTCGGTGCTTTGCAGTAATGATGAACCGTACGAATAGTAGGTGCTTTTAATGTTTAAAAGGTCCAAAATGGTCGGAAATATGTCTAATTGTTGGGCAATTTCAGTTCTTTTTTTGGCTTTTAGGAGTCCTTTCGGATGGTAAAATGCAAGGGGAATGCGGTACATTTCATTGCGGGTATTGTACTGCGGAGTGACGCTTGCAGGACTGTGATCTGCGACAAAAACAAAGAGGGTATTTTCGTACCAATCTTGCTTCTTTGCTTCTTCAAAAAACAGTTTCAATGCATAATCCGAATAGCTAATAGCTTTGGCAATTTCTTGCTCACCAGTTTTTGTGAATTGTTGAAACTCTTTGGGGACAAAGTAGGGGTGATGCGACGAAGTATTGAATAAAAGACCACAAAACGGTTGTTTCAAATCGCTCATTTTTTTCGCTGCCCAAGGATTAAAGTAAGCGTCTGAAATGGCCCAATGACCATCGAAATGAGCATCGTTCGGGTATTCATTTCGTCCAAAATAATAGTCCATTCCTGATCTGAATGAAAAACTGTCGAAGAGCATTGATCCATTGGAAGCTCCGTGGAAGAAGGCGCTTGTATAGCCATTTTTCTTCAGAATACTTGGAAGTGCTTCGATGTCGTTGTCGCCATATTGTGACGAAATATAGGGGTTGGGAGTTAACGAAGGGATTGATGCCAAGATAGCGGGAATGGCTTCGTTGGATTTCTTTCCATTCGCGAATGCGTATTCGAAGTTCATCGACTCGGAAAGTAGGGAGTCGAGAAATGGCGTAAACGTTTCTTTACCACTCAACGCTCCCACGAATTCTTTTCCAAAGCTCTCTAAAACGAGAATGACCACATTGCTACTGTCGGGGAGTAAATTCGCTGGTTGCGATTGGTGTATGGGATCGAAAAGTTCGTGTTCTCGCTCGATCGAAAAGTAATTTTTCTGCTCAATTCCAGTAATACTAATGGTTTTCAAAAAGGTAAATGGAGTATTTAATACTAGGGCGGTATTTTGTGAACTGGTGAAAGAGGTCGCGTCAAGAATTCCGATTGGAACGGGACGTGTACCACCACGACCAATGAGAATTGTAAGCGGAACAATGATGAGAAACCAGAGCCAATTCGTTTTTTGGAATTGTAGGGTCGACATGCTTGGTTTTTCTTTGCTGTCGTGTGAAAAACGGTACAAGCGCTCAATCACAAAAATAAGCGCAATGAAAGTCAATAGGAAATACCAGTTTTCGGCGAGAAAAGTTCCGACCAATTGTCCGAAATCACTTCCCGTTGAAACGGTACTCACCAAGTCTGCCGTCGATCGTTTTTGCGTATAGGGAAAGTACGAAATATCGACAAGATTCAGGAAAGCCATAAATCCCGTCAGGAGAATAAAACTGATTTTGAAAAATAGTCGGTGCCATTTGAAATGTCGAATTGGCAATGGAAGCATATACAGACCAATATAAGCCAAGAAATAGAGGGATATGGTGATGATGTCAAACCATGCGCCCCAAAAAAAGTCCATGAATCCTACTTCAGCAAACGAACTCGAATTACTAAAGTAAAAGATAAAACGGGTGAATTGGAGGATACCAAAAACGATAGCGAGTCGAATACCAATATTTCGAACGTGTTCGGGAAAAATCTGCTTAATACTCATTCCCGCAAAAATAATCATTTTAGAAGATCGTGAGAGTGAGAATTGCGCGTCAGTGGAACGCGTAAACGATCGCATAATGGATCGATGGAGAAGAATTAATGAGTGTGCTAACTTATGTATTCATTGAGTGAATGGAAGCGCATTTATCCGCCTATTTTGCGATATTTGTACCTTTAAGAATCCATCAAGATGAGAAAACAAGGAATCACATTGCTTTTGGCCCTAACCGCGAGTTTTTCAGGATTTAGCCAGATTGAATTAGGCGGAGAGGAGCCTGCGAAAGAGGATAAAAAGAAGAAAGAAGTCGAAGTTAAACCCAAGCGTGAACAGGATGGAAGCACCGAAGTGTACATGGTTGCGAACTGGTCCAATACATCGCGTAAGCTAGAAATGAACGACGCGCCTTTTGGTGATCCACTTGGAAATCGAGAGTTTGAATCGCCTTTAAATAAATGGTCGTTCGGGATCGGTTTTAGAAATCGTTTGAACCGCAGTATTTCTGTTCAGGGTGGAATTAGCTTCATGAGAAATGGTGAAAGTTATTTGTTCGAGGAGGAAGATACCTTGTTTAGATATGAAACAACCTATTCGTACGTTGCGATGCCGATAAAAGTATTGTATACGTATGGTGATAAGTTGACCTTGCTTGCCGGTGGAGGATTAACGCCTCAGCTTTTTTTGAGCTCTGTGCAAGAACAGGAATGGAGAGATACGCAGGATGAAACAGGAAATCAAACAATCAAGCAACAGAACGGTTACTCTTCATTTGTATTGAGTGCGGCACTTAATGTTGGGGTTCAGTATCAGTTTTCAGACAACTGGACGCTTTTGTTTTTGCCAGAGTACCGTGTTCAGCTAACCGATACGTACGAGAAAACAGATTCATTTAATCACTTCGGTCGAGCACTAGGATTCGATATCGGGTTAACCTTTAAATTATAACATGAAGCTATTTGAGCTAACAAACTACTTGGAGTCGCTGGCTCCACTTTCGAGTCAAGAATCATACGACAACTCAGGATTGATTGTTGGAGATCCTCAAATGGAACTGACAGGTGCACTGATCAGTCTAGATTGCATTGAGTCGGTAGTTGAAGAAGCCATCCAAAAGAAATGCAACGTTGTCGTAGCGCATCATCCTATTTTGTTCAAAGGTTTGAAGCGATTAAACGGTTCCGATTATGTTCAGCGCACGATTATCAAAGCGATCAAAAATGACATTGCTTTGTATGCTATTCATACCAACCTCGATAATTATCAATTTGGAGTGAATGCGGAAATTGGAAAACGAATTGGTTTGGAAAATCTTCGTGTTTTGGCACCAAAGAAAGATGTGCTCACCAAATTGGTGGTGTACGTTCCCGACGATTACGTCGACAATGTAATGAATGCTTTGTTTGAAGCAGGAGCAGGCTCAATTGGAAATTACGGCGAATGTAGTTTTTCAACATCTGGAACGGGAACATTCATGCCTTTGGAGGGAGCTGATCCTTTTTCTGGAAATCACGGTCAGAGGGAAAATAGTTTGGAGACGAAAGTCGAAGTGCTTGTGTCCAAACATATTTTGAATCGAGTTGTACGTGCAATGAAGCAAGCGCACCCGTATGAAGAAGTCGCTTACGAAGCGTATCCGATTTTAAATGAAAATCAGTTCGAAGGAGCGGGAATGATTGGAGAATTACCAAACCCAATGGACACAACATCCTTTCTGCAACAGGTGAAATCAGCTTTTGGTTGCGGAGTGATTCGTCATACCAATCCAATCAAGGATACCATTGAAACGGTGGCTTTTTGCGGCGGAGCGGGAAGCTTTTTGCTGCGAAATGCGATTTCTCAGAAGGCAGATGTGTACATCACGGGAGACTACAAATACCATGAGTTTTTTGACGCAGATCAACAAATAATGATCGCCGATATTGGTCATTATGAAAGTGAACAATATACTTCTCAGTTGTTAGAAGGTATTTTGACGAAAAAATTTCCTAAATTTGCGGTTCATTTAACAGAGGTCAACACAAACCCGATAAATTATTTTTAGCTCATGGCAAAAACGGCAACGAAAAAAGAAATGACAATCGCTGAAAAGCTAGACAGTCTTTACAATTTGCAAAAAATTGACTCTGAGATCGATCGAATTCGAACGATTCGTGGAGAACTTCCGTTGGAAGTACAGGATTTGGAAGACGAAATTGAAGGATTGGACAAGCGAATTGCCAATATTGAGTCGGAAATAAAAGACTTGGAAACAGAGATTTCGAACCGAAAAAACGCAAACAAAGACGCTGAAGCGGCAATTGCTAAGTACAAAGAGCAACAAAATAACGTACGAAACAACCGCGAATTCGAATCAATTGCGAAAGAAATTGAGTTCCAAGAATTGGAAATCAGATTGAACGAAAAGCGTTCGAAAGAATCGAAAGCGAAAATTGCTGGTAAGAAAGAAGTACTTGACGAAGCAAAGGAAAGAAGAGATTTCCGTGCTGAAGATTTGTCTTCAAAGAAAGCTGAGCTAGATGAAATTATCGCTGAAACGCAAGCCCAAGAGGAAAAACTTGAGAAAAAATCGAAGTCTGCATTGAAAAAATTGGACGATCGTTTGGCGAACGCGTACACTCGTCTTCGTTCTAATGCTCGTAACGGTTTGGCTGTAGTTCCTGTTGATCGCGATTCATGTGGAGGATGTTTCAACAAGATTCCACCACAACGTCAGTTAGATATTCAAACAAAGAAAAAAGTGATTACTTGTGAGCACTGTGGACGTATCCTCGTTCCATCGGAATCAGAAGATTAATCAAAACCAATAAGGTATTTTAAAGGACTTCGTACTCGATGGCTATCGGGATAGAGGTCCTTTTTTATTTACGCCAAATTTGTTCCTATGAAGTTTGCCGATTACAAAATTGCCCCTGAAATCAAGAAACAGTTGGATACATTGGGTTACAAACGACCTACTGATATTCAATACAAAGCGATTCGTCCTATTTTGGATGGAGAAGACGTAATGGCAATTGCGCAAACGGGAACGGGAAAAACAGCCGCCTTCGCTATCCCAACCATTGATATGATTAGTCGTTCGAAGGCGAAGTATGCGAAAAGCAAAGGAGTGAAATGCCTTGTGTTGGTTCCAACACGTGAGTTGGCAAAACAAATTGCAGGCGTATATCACGACCTCGCCAAGTTCACGAAGGTTAAAACCTATGGTTTATTTGGTGGAGTAGAGCAAGAACAACAAATTGCAACACTCAACAATGGAGTTGATATTTTGGTGGCAACACCCGGACGGATGTTTGATCTCATTTCTCAAGGAGCGTTGGATGTTACGAGTGTAAAGCATTTGGTGCTCGACGAAGCAGATTTAATGCTCGATCTTGGTTTTGCGAAAGATATCACAGATGTACTCCGATTTGTTCCCCGAAAACGACAGACTTTATTCTTTTCAGCAACCATTTCCAAGAAAATCAAAGCCTTGGCGTATGATGTTGTAAAAAATCCGATTCGTATTCAAATTTCACCGAAGAATCCTGTTGCTAAAACCATTACGCACTCCATTGTGATGGTGGAAATGGATGATAAACGTTTCTTCCTAGAGAACATGGCGAAGGAATATCCAGAGCAAAAGATGGTGGTTTTTGTGCGTACACAGGTGCGCGCTGGACGTGTGGTGGCCGCAATGGAACGCGTTCAAATTGCATCAGAAGCCTTGCACGGAGGAATTGATCAAAACGATCGCTTCGCTATTTTGGATCGTTTCCGAAAAGGCGAAAATAAAATACTCATAACAACAGACGTGGCCGCGCGTGGGATCGATATTCCGAACGTCGACATGGTGATCAATTATGATCTTCCTGATTTACCCGAAAACTACGTTCACCGCTGTGGACGAACAGGTCGAGGAAACAAGCAGGGGCAAGCACTTTCGTTTTGCAGCTCTGGTGAGTTAAGCTTGTTGGAAGAAATTGAAACTTACACGGGCGACACCATTGATCGCTACGAAATGGACAAGCACGAATACTTGAGTATCGTTAAAGACTCTGAGGATGGTTCCTACAATTGGAAAGCCCTCATCGACGAAGCAAACGAAGAAGACGGGACGGAAGATACTTGGTAATTGTTGTAAGCGATTGAAGCGGTAATCGTCTTAGCGCTAAACAAACATAAATGCACATGATGAAGTTGCTGGTGATCTCTTTGTTAGCAATGGGACTTGTTTCCTGCACAACATCGACAGAAAAAGAAGAAACGACCACTTTGTTCAAGAATAAAGGGCATGAATTGGTGGTAAAACTGTCAGAAAAAGTCGGAGAGTATCAAAAGTTGCGCAACAAACATGATGTAATTTACACGTATCGATATGAAACGCCTGATGGAAAAGTAGATGTCTCAACAGAGAAGTACATGTTCGACGGAGAGCTTTCGTACGGTGAATATCGTCAGCATGAAAGAACGTTCCCAGAAATGGAGGGAACAGTCGAAATGGCATATGACGGAAATGACTACTGGCTGAAGAATAACGGCGTTCTGATCACGGATTCAGCAAAAATCGATGTTGTAAAATTCAAACGTCCGACAAATTTCTATTGGTTCGCCATGTTCCAAAAATTATTGAATCCAGGGGTGAATTACGAATACCTCGGAGAGGAAAAATCGAATGATCAGGAGTATGACATTGTGAAGATCACGTTTGATTCGAAAAATGGCAACCCAACGGATATTTACCAGTTGTACATCAACAGAGAAACAATGTTGGTCGATCATTTCTTGTTCACCGTTGTCGATTATGGAGTGGTAGACACGCCTTTTCTCATGGAATTGGAGTACGAAGAAATCGATGGCTTATTGATTCCAACGAAACGTCGTTACAAAAAGTCTACGTGGGATGCAAAATTAACAGATGAACCGTGGATCTTGGTAAACTGGACAAATATCAAGTTTGATAACGGTCTTACCCCAAAGGATTTTGAAAGATAACGCAGCTTAGCTGTTATAGCGAACAAGGTTACTAGCGTTATGGTTTACCTTAGTAGATGTTTACTTCACGCTCCAACTCAACACCAAACTTTTGGTAAATATCTTGAATAATTTCTGTGGATAAATCGAAAATTTTCGAGCCTTCCGTGTCCGAATAATTCACCAAAACAAGTGCTTGTAATTTATGTACACCGTAGGTGTCGAAGGTTTTTCCTTTCCATCCTGCCTGATCGATGAGCCAACCTGCGGCCAATTTCACTTTCCCATTTGGAGCGGGGTAGTTGGGCACATTTTCGTAGTTCAACTGAATGTTTTCCAAGACTTCTTTTTCCACCACGGGATTTTTGAAGAAGCTTCCCGCATTGCCAATTTCCGCTGGATTTGGCAGTTTACTAGAGCGAATAGCGATTACGGCTTTACTGATGTCTTTGATCGTCGGGAAGTCGACACCCATTACCTTGAGTTCGTTCTCAATAGCGCCGTAGCTTGAATTAATGGTATGCTTCTTACTCAATCGATATGTCACCGAAACAATCACATATTGATTCTTCAATTTACGTTTGAATACGCTCTCGCGGTAACCGAACTCACACGCGTCTTTGTCGAAGGTATGTACTTCACCACTTTCGATGTGATACGCTTCCAATGAAACAAATACATCTTTTATTTCTACACCGTACGCACCAATATTTTGCATCGGACTCGCGCCAACACTTCCAGGAATGAGCGATAAATTCTCAATTCCACCGAAATCGTTTTCAACACAGTACAGCACGAAATCATGCCAAACTTCACCTGCCCCTGCTTTAATTAGAACATGATCGTCTGTTTCTTCGACCTTTTCAATTCCATGGATTTCATTTCGCAAAACAAAGCCATCAAAATTCTGCGTGAAAAGAACATTACTTCCTCCTCCTAAAAACAACAATTCATCACCGTCGCGATGTTGCAAAAAATGAGAAAGTTCCTCAATAGATGAGAATGCTGCAAATCGTTTCGCAAAAACCTCAATACCAAAGGTATTGTATGGGCGTAAATTGAAATGTTCTTGAATCATGTTTCAAAATTAGAAGTAAAATGAAACATAAGTACACAAAAAATGAAACATCATCAACGATCAATTGTTCTTAACGTGCACAACTGAGTATGGAAAATTGGGAGACGACTTCTTGTATTGAATCTTGTAATCTAATCCTTCAATCAAGTATATTTATGGCATGAAATTGAAACAAGTGCCCTTAGAAAGGGTGAATGCAGTGAGTAAGAATACCTTGATGGAGGTATTGGGGATTGAATGTGTTGAAATTGGTGATGATTACCTTGTGGCAACGATGCCTGTAGATCATCGAACGCACCAACCAATGGGAATACTTCATGGTGGAGCAAGCGCAGCGTTAATTGAAACGATTGGGTCGATGGGATCTGTGTTGGTAATTGACACGGATAAACAGGCTCCTGTTGGCGTAGAAGTGAATGCAAACCACGTGGGATCGGTGAAATCGGGTAGCGTTCGCGCAAAAGGAACAATCGTTCATGCTGGGAAACGCACGCATGTGTGGCAAGTGGATATTTTCGACGAAGCAACCGATAAATTGGTCTGCACAGGACGTTTAACGGTAATGATCGTAGAAAGAAAGTAGGTTGAGTGATTTATTGAAATACCGTCTCCCAGAGGGGAAAGTTGTCGAGAAATTGGGGGCTTTTGTTCCTGTTCAGCTGAATGATTTAACCAAGGGATTTGTTGTCGCGAATGCAGATAAATCCATGGTGTTTGCGTTCGAAGAAGGGGAGAGAGCAATAGAGAAAACCTCATTCACGAAGCCCAACTGCTACGCAAAGGAGGAATACCTTGAAAAAGCTGATACGTTCATAGCGGCAATTCAATCCAAGGGATTATCAAAGGCGATTTTCTCAAGAGTGAAGTCGCATACTTCGGATAAAAGTGGTGAACAATTATTCAATGCACTGATCGATGCGTATCCTGCTGCGTTTGTGTATTTGATCTCCAGTGAACACTTCGGAACATGGATTGGCGCCACGCCCGAAAAATTAATTCGAACCACGGACGAGCAGGCAGAAACGGTATCTCTCGCCGGAACCATGAAAGCAAATGATTCACAGAGTTGGGGTGAAAAAGAACGCTTTGAACAGCAGTTTGTTTCGGATTTTATCGAAGAGCAGTTGAGGGAAATCGGTATTAAGAATCTTACGATAAACGGACCGCATGATCGAGTGGCTGGTCCTGTAAAGCATTTGGAAACACAGTTTCAATTTGATTTGAATCAAATTTCTCCTATCCAAATTGCGGATAAGTTACATCCAACGCCTGCTGTAAGCGGATTGCCTCAGAAAGAAGCCTTGAATTTGATTGCTTCCATTGAAACGCACGATCGAAGTTTGTATACAGGCTTCATCGGTGTTGTGGGAGAAGAAACGGATTTATTTGTGAATTTACGCTGCGCTCAAATTATTGGAAATGAGTATTTCCTCTATCTCGGTGGTGGTTTTACCAAAGATTCGATTGCCGAAAAGGAGTGGGAAGAAACGGAAAATAAATCCAGAACGCTGCTCAACATCCTCGAAAACTCCTAGTTTTGTAGTCTGATAGATAGATTATGCGAATTACAACAACGGATAAGGAACACATAACAACATTTATTCACGCCTGTATTCGCAATAGGATGACGCGCGTAGTATGCTCTCCTGGATCTCGAAATTCCTCAATAGTTATTGCGCTGGATGAACATCCTGCAATAGAGACGTTGATCGTTCACGACGAAAGAAGTGCTGCGTTCTATGCGATGGGAATGGCCTTGCAATTGAAGGCTCCTGTTGGTGTGGTATGTACTTCTGGATCGGCTATGCTGAATTATTATCCGGCAGTAGCTGAGGCGTTCTATCAATCCATTCCTTTGGTGGTGATGAGCGCTGATCGTCCAACTGAATGGGTAAACCACGGGGATGGACAAACGATTGTTCAAGAAGGCGTTTATGAGAATCACATTCGCTATCAAACGCGTATTTCGAAGGATTTAGTGGAGAGTGAGATTAATGCGGAGGTCGATAAAGCCTTTGAAGCTGCGTTACGAACGTGGGTTGGTCCCGTTCATTTTAATCTTCCTTTGGAAGAACCTTTGTACGGAACACGCGAAGTAGAGTGGGAGAGTGAGGAAGCTGTTGAGTTCAATCACGAGCGATTGGAGTTGTCGGATGAAATGAAGTCTGAGTTATCCAAAATTTGGAATGATTCTCCAAAGAAGATGATTTTGGTCGGACAGCATGACAAAGATTTGGCGCTCAAAAACGGACTGTTTGATTTGTGCAATGATAGCTCCATTGCTGTGTTGGTGGAGAATACTTCCAATCTGACGCATCAGCGATGGGTACATTGTATTGATCGTACATTGGCAGGAATTTCGGAAGATGAAATCGAAAAATTTCAACCTGATTTATTGATCACTTTGGGGGGAGCTATCGTTTCGAAGCGTATCAAACAGTTTCTGAGAAATGCACCCATTAAAGCACACTGGAAGGCAGGATACGAGTTTCCAGCTATGGATACCTACCGAAAGCTGACGCATTCATTTGAAGCGAAACCTTCAGATTTTGTGGATGCATTGGTTTCGATGAATTTGAATAGAAATACTTCAAATTTTGGCTCAGTGTGGAAGCAAAAAGACTTTTTGAATCAGGATAAACTTCCTGCTTTCTTCGAAACGGTTCCTTATTCCGATATGGCGGTGTTCGAAACGCTGTTGGATTACATTCCTGAAAATTGTCACCTGCACATGGCCAATAGTTCGGTCGTGCGTTATTGTCAATTGTACGATCCGATCCCTTCTATTCGTTATTTCGCGAACCGCGGAACGAGTGGAATTGACGGAAGTACGAGCACGGCTTGCGGTGTTGCAGTAGCAAGTCCGAATACGTGCAACGTGTTGATTACAGGCGATGTCAGCTTTTTCTACGATACGAATGCCTTTTGGAACAAGCAATTACCCTCCAATTTGCGTGTTTTCCTGATTAACAACGGAGGTGGAGGAATTTTCCGAATCATTCCAGGGCCAAGGGAAAGTGCACAGTTGGAAGATTATTTCGAAGCACATCACGATCGTAAGGCGGAGTTCATTTGCAAAGCACACGATGTGAATTATGTTTCGGCGACTTCATTAGAAGATATTGAAAGCCAAATGGCAGAATTCTTTGAGGAAAGTGATCGTCCGAAAGTAATGGAGATTTTCACTCCTAGAGAATTGAATGCAGGTGTGCTGGATGACTACTTTTCGTTTTTGAAGTAGTTTTCGCGTAGGTATTACTTGAGCTTGGATGGATTTCTTCGGTTATCCCAGAATAATAGTAGCCGAATTCTTTTTTTACTTTCAATACGATAAAACAAAGTACTGTGAGGATGTATTACCGCTTTTCTTGTTGATTTGAGTTTTTTGCGCTCTGATTTGGGAAATGCTCTCGGGAATTCTCGAATGGAAGCAATAGTCTGAAAGGTTTGAACAACAAATTCAGCTTCTTCTTTTGGAGTGAATTTTTTACAAATGTCTTTCCGGATTTTCAGATAAGATTTTTTCGCTCGCTCTCCCCAAACAATCTCCATTGATTAGATATTAAGGTCAGGAAAATCTTTACGAGCTGCATTTAACATATCGTCATGGGAAGTTCCAATTTCTCCATTTTCTGCATCTTCAATACTTTGGATTAATTCGCTTAATATTTCAGGGGGAAGTTCGTCGGACCAGTCAGAAGCATTTTCTCTCTTCAATGCACGCGCAAAACGAGTAAGTTTCGTGATGAAACTTTGGTCTTCTGATTCAATGATCATTTGAAGTAAATCTAGTTTGTTTTCTGCGGTGCTCATGTATCAAAGATAACGCAAATACCTTTAGAATCATACAATTGTTGTTTAAAAGGTGAACCTTTGAAGGTTTCATTTTGATCTACATTATTAACTCAAAAGAGTTTACTTGTGACAAGTCGGAGAGTATAACTTCATCCATTTCCTTATATTCACGCTATGAAAAAAATGGCATTGCACTGGAAAATTCTGATCGCTATGGCTCTCGGGGTCGTTTGGGCGTTCATGTCTGGAAAGTTTGGTTGGAATGATTTCACGGAAGATTGGATCGACCCTTTTGGAACAATATTTATCAATTCGCTGAAATTTATTGCGGTGCCCTTGGTGCTTTTCTCTATCATCACGGGGGTTGCAGGAATGGGAGATCCTTCTAAGCTTGGACGAATGGGAGGGAAGACGCTTGGTTTGTATTTGATTACGACAGTTTTTTCGATCTCGATGGGGTTACTTCTTGTGAACTTGTTTTCTCCAGGAGTGCAGCATGATGAGGAAACACGATTGAAAAATCGACTTCAATACGAACTATGGGCAGAAGAAAGTGGTGTGGAGGTGAAAGACGGCCGACACGAGTTAGCCACTGCCACTCCCGAACAAATCAAAAATGCGAATTCGGAATTAGCGGCATTGAAAGACTCCAAGGAGTATAAAAAAGCTGAGGAGAAGCGCGAAAAAGCAAATGAAGCGAAAAAAGGTGATGGTCCATTGCAACCGTTAGTAGATATGGTTCCTGAAAATCTTGTGATTTCTTTGAGCGATGGACGTTTCATGTTACAAGTAATTTTCTTCGCGTTGTTTTTTGGTATTTCTCTGGCTTTTCTTCCGAAGGAAAAAACCAAAATGGTACACAGCTTTTTCGATGGTATGAATGAAGTCTTTGTGAAGATGGTACACATCATCATGAGGGCTGCGCCGTTTTTTGTTTTCTGTTTAATGGCAGGTGTTCTGGCTAAATCAGCGGATAGTCTTGATGAGCTCATTAGTATTTTCACCAAACTACTCGGCTATTCGCTTGCCGTTATTTTTGGACTTTCGGTCATGCTTTTTGGATTCTACCCATTATTCATGCGCATTTTTGGTGTGAAAATCAGTTACAGAAAGTTCTTCCAAGGGATGAGCCCAGCACAATTCTTAGCATTTTCTACCAGTTCAAGTGCTGCGACACTTCCCGTAACCATCGAATGTGTAAATGAGAATTTGGGCGTTCCTGAAGAATCAACTGACTTTGTGTTGCCAATTGGCGCAACGGTGAACATGGATGGAACCTCACTCTATCAAGCGGTAGCGGTGATATTCTTGGCGCAATTTTTTGATGTTGATTTATCCATCATGCAGCAATTGGGAATTGTGGTAACAGCAACCTTGGCTTCCATTGGTGCTGCTGCCGTTCCTGGTGCAGGGTTGATCATGTTGATGATTGTTCTGGAATCCGTAGGATTGAACCCAATGTGGGTGGCAATTGTTTTGCCGATGGATCGCATCCTCGATATGTGTCGCACGGTGATTAACGTAACCAGTGATGCTTCTGTCTCAGCGATTATTGCGAAGTCGGAAAAAATGATGGATTGAAACGTGTGCCGCGTTAGTGATATGAGTGGAAAGCTGCCGATAGCAGTATGATTTCGGCACTTGCAACGTTAGCACGCTCGAACGCCCATATCAAACACCGTTTACGTTTCTGTATCGATGTGTTAATTCAGCTATTTTTTTCATCAGGTTCAATCGCTTTCTTTTATTTGGTGGAGTTACAATCAAAGCGTTCAGATGGATAGTTGAGCGGTGCGTCCCAACCACTTGTAGAAATGGCAAGCGATGAATCGGCGTAAACGGATTGCATATAATAACCATAAATGGGAAGCGAGGCGCGTGCTCCTTGTCCCCACAGCATCGAACGAAAGCGGACTTGTTTGTCCTCGCCACCTGTCCAGATTCCTGTTACTAAATCGGGTGTGATTCCAACGAACCACATATCGGCATTGCCTTGAGTTGTTCCGGCATAAGATGCAGTTGGATAGGTAATTCCTCCCCATTCTTCGTGCCAACGTAAACTGGTAGAAGTGCCGCTACGTGTTGTTGATTTCATCAATTGAAGTACATCATGAGCAAATATTTCGTTGAGCACTTTTTTCGACTCTTTGACTGACTCATAAATTACATTTCCGTGCTTGTCTTCAATGCGACGGATCGTTCGTGGAGTAACGTAGGTTCCTCCATTTGGAAAGATGGAACAAGCACTGGTGATCTCAATTAAAGACATATCTGGAGTTCCCAGGCAAATTGAAGGAACAATTTGCATTTCAGGAATAGTGATATTCATCTTCTGGAATAGGTCAGCGATGTTTTGTGGACCTTCGCAAGCGCCCATTTTGGACATGACAGAAATGGTAGTTCCGCCTCCACTTGAAATGACAAAACCTTCTTTTACTGTTTTACTTGGTGTTCCAGAAGGGCACCAACGTTCTCCGCTTGGGTCGCAAGGATCCATACAATATTGCTCGGGGCTTAATTTTGTACAAGGCTCAACAACTCCCATAGAAAATGCTGTGGCGTACGTAAACGGACGAATCAAGGAGCCAATTTGTCGCTTTCCTTGTCGCACATGATCAAATTTGAAATGATCATAATCAATGCCTCCTACCCATGCTTTGACCTCACCTGAGGCAGGCTCGATGGAAATCAATCCTGCGCGAATCATATTTTTCGCGTAGCGAATGGAATCGTTGGGTGTAAGAACGGTGTCAACTTCACCTTTCCAAGAAAAGAGTTGCATGCGTACGGGGACGTCAAAACTTTTCTCAATTTCACTCTCAGAATAACCGTTTGTTTTCAGGTTCACGTAACGATCGGATGATTTTCGAGCGCGCCGCATGATGTTTTCAATGGTTTCGTCTGTTACTTTTCGACCATTGTAAGTGTCGGCGAAAGGAAATCGTTTTACGGTTTGATTGTTTTTCGAAAAGGCAGGCTGAAGGTTCGTTGCCAGGTGTTTTTTGAGAGCTGCTTCGGCATGCGCTTGCAATTGCGGGTCGATAGTGGTGTATATTCTTAATTCGTCCTCGTACAGGTTGTATTTTTGCCCATTCTTTTTCCGACGGATATATCGTCCCTTTTTATCTTTTTGATCGAGAAGGGTTTTTACTTCTTCTCGAAGTGATTCACAAAAGTAGGGCGCTGTTTTGTAACCGTCGAAAGAAAACGTTCCAAGCAGGGTCGTGTCATCGTCGGCATAAATTAGAGAGGGATGTATCACCTTTCGGTCAAGATCTTTTTCAGTTGAGTAGGAACACATGACGAGAAGTGAAACAAGAAAAAGCAAGGAAGAAAGGTAGGTTGTGAGTTTCATTTCATCACAATTTCTCCTTCAAAAAACGTCCCGTATGGCTCTTTTTCTCCTTCACAATATCTTCGGGAGTTCCAGCGAAAACCACATTTCCACCGTCATTTCCACCACCTGGCCCCATATCGATGAGGTAATCGGCACATTTGATTACATCTAGGTTGTGTTCAATCACAATTACGGAATGTCCTGCATTGATCAATTCATTGAGGGCAATCACCAATTTGTTTACATCGTGAAAATGCAACCCTGTTGTTGGTTCATCGAAGATGAAGAGTGTAGCAGGACTCGACTTTCCTTTCGATAAGAAAGACGCCAGTTTGATCCGTTGTGCTTCACCGCCACTCAATGTGCTAGAGGGTTGTCCAAGCTTCAAGTAACCCAAACCAACTTTTACCAATGGTTCGATCTTCTCCACAATTTTTTCTTCTGTTCGTGAATCTCCTTCTTTGAAAAAATCAAACGCTTCGGAAACATCCATGTCGAGCACATCAGCAATGGATTTTTCACGATACAAAATATCCAATGTTTCTGCTTTGTAGCGCGTCCCTTTACATTGTTCGCATGGTAGATGAACATCCGCCATGAACTGCATTCCGACGGTGATAGATCCTTCGCCATCGCACACTTCACATCGACCTCCATCCACGTTAAAACTGAAGAATCCGGGTTTGTAATTTCTCGCTTTTGCCAAAGGTTGGCGTGCAAATAGATCACGGATATCGTCAAATGCTTTTACGTACGTAACGGGATTACTTCGAGAGGATTTTCCAATTGGGTTTTGATCAACAAACTCAATCGATTTGAGTGTTTTTACGTCACCAGAAAAAGAGCGATAATCGCCTTGTTGATCCCCATAAATTCCCAATTCTTTGCGCACGGCTGGCAGTAAAATCTCGCGAACCAAGGTTGATTTCCCCGATCCACTTACTCCCGTTACGCACACCAAACTATTCAATGGAAAATCGACATCTACATTTTTTAAATTGTGTTGACGTGCCCCTGTGATGCTCAGTTTGTTTTTCGTTTTTCGTCTTCTTTCTGGAACAGGAATATTTTCTTTTCCTGTTAAATAATCAGCGGTAAGACTGTTTTTTGCCTTTGGCAATTGTTTGTGTGTTCCTTGGAATACAATTTCACCTCCGTATGCGCCAGCCATTGGACCTATGTCAATGATTTCATCGGCGGCTTTCATAATATCTTCTTCGTGCTCAACAACAATTACTGTGTTCCCAATATCCCGGAGTGAATACAACACTTTGATCAATCGTTCCGTGTCTTTCGGGTGCAATCCAATTGATGGTTCATCTAAAATATACATGGACCCCACCAAGCTACTGCCGAGTGATGTTGCCAGGTTAATTCGCTGTGATTCTCCTCCAGATAAGGAATTCGATCGACGATTTAACGTCAAATACCCCAATCCTACATCGTCTAAAAATTGAAGGCGCTGTTGGATTTCGGGAAGAATTTTCTTCGTGATTTGAAGGTCGTGTTGATTGGGTTCGAGGTTTTCAAAAAACGCGATAGAATCTTTAATTGGACTCAAAACGATATCGGTAATCGATTTCCCTTCAACTTTGACATAATTCGCATCTTTACGCAAACGTGTTCCACGACAATCGTGACAATCCGTTTTCCCACGGTAGCGAGAAAGCATGACGCGGTATTGAATTTTATACGATTTGCTTTCCACCATTTTAAAAAAATCGTTGATTCCTTTCACGCGCCCTTTTCCATTCCAAAGAAGTTCTAGTTCTTCATCCGACAACTCAGCAACGGCACGGTGAATCGGGAAGCCAAGATCGGATGCTTGATCAACAAACTTATCTCGGTATTTTCCCATTTTTTCTCCTTTCCACGGGGCAACAGCTCCTTCATACACACTTAAATCGCGGTTGGGAATCACCAAATTGCGATCGATGCCGATTACCTGACCAAATCCTTCGCAGGTTTTACAGGCTCCAAATGGATTGTTAAAGGTGAAAAAGTGCTCCGTAGGAACTTGAAACTCCATTCCGTCGAGTTCAAATCGGTTCGAAAAAGAAGTGTTTGTATCATCTTTCATCGTTCGTATGACACATTCGCCACCACCTTCAATGAATGCCAACTGAACAGAATCTCCATAACGAGAAACCGCATTGTCATCAGAAAAATCTAATGCAATTCGGTCAATCACCAGGAAGGCACTTTTGATATTCTTCGGAGCTTTTTCCAAAATGTCATCGAGATCTACAAAAGCATCATCCAACCATAGTCGGACATATCCTTGTTGTTTCAGCAATTCTAACCGCTTTTCTGGTCCGTAGGTTTCCGTTCCAATCAATGGACATAAAATCAGACAGCGATCTCCCGTTTCTTGTTGGCGAAGAAAATCGACCACGTCTGATACGTTGTGTTTTTTCACTTCATTGCCCGAAATAGGGGAGATGGTTCGACCAATTCGCGTAAACAACACTTTTAAGTAATCGTAAATTTCAGTGCTCGTTCCAACGGTAGATCGTGGATTGTTCGAAATGACTTTTTGTTCGATGGCAATAGCTGGAGCAATACCTTTAATGTAATCTGCTTCAGGTTTATCCAATTTCCCCAAGAACTGTCGAGCGTACGAAGACAAACTTTCAATATAGCGACGTTGTCCTTCTGCATATAAGGTATCAAAGGCAAGAGATGATTTTCCAGATCCCGAAAGTCCCGTGATTACAGTAAATTTTCCATGTGGAATCTTGACATCAACGTTCTTCAAATTGTGTACTCTCGCACCTTTAATTTCGATTTCCTTTTGCTTCGCTGAGGGTGATTTTATTGCCATACATCAAAGATAAACATCGAAAGAACGGAAACTGAAAAAATGGAAAAATGTTTTAAAAAATTTGGTAGTTCAAAAAAATGACGTAGATTAGTCATTCAATTCATAATTAAAAACACACGGCGTATAGCAAAAACTTTACTTTAAACTACAGTTTGGATCAATTAAACTACGAAAGTAAAAGTTATGGCTATGAATGAATTCGAAGACCGTGAGTTGGTAAGTGCATATCTTGGTGGAAGCGAAAAGGCGTTTGAAACATTGTTGATGCGTCATAAGGATAAAGTGTATCGTTTCATTTACGCAAAAGTGCGTGATGGAGCGCTTGCTGAAGATATTTTTCAAGACACGTTTATTAAAGTCGTGCGAACCTTAAAAGGAGGTTCCTATAATGAAGAAGGTAAGTTTTTACCATGGGCAATGCGTATCGCGCACAACCTTGTAATCGATTATTTCCGAAAAAAGAACAAAGTTCGAATGGTTTCGGAGTCGAGCTCAATGCGCGATGATTACAATATTTTCCATACCATTGATAACGATGAGGCAACAGTGGAAGAGTCGATGTCTCAGGTAGAATTAGAAAAACAAATGGTGGATTTAATCGATCATTTACCAGATTCGCAACGAGATATTTTGAAGAAGCGCATTTTTAAGGAAATGTCGTTCAAGGATATCGCGGAGGAGGAAGATATCAGTATCAATACTGCTTTAGGACGAATGCGTTATGCGTTGATTAACCTTCGTAAGTTGATTGATAAGCACAATTTGGTAACGCACTTTTAAGCGGATTTTACTGCAGGCTGAACTTCTAATCACTATTTTTACCTAAAAAAAAGTATGGCAGCAAGCAAGCGAAAAGGGATGTTCAAGAAAATACTAATTGGACTTCTAGTTGTTTTTGGGGTAATGCAGTTCTTTAGAATTGATAAAACGAACCCGAAAGTTGATAAGGCAAAAGATTTCTTGACCATTACGCAGCCGCCTGCGGATATCGAGAAAATGATTCGCTCGGCATGTTACGATTGTCACTCCAACGAAACGGTTTATCCGTGGTATTCAAATGTTGCTCCAGTTTCCTGGTTTTTATCACACCACATTGAGGAAGGTCGTGAGCATTTGAATTTCTCTGTTTGGGGAGATTACAAAGAAGGGAAAGCAAATCACAAGCTCCATGAATGTGAAGAAGAAGTTGAAGAAGGTAAAATGCCTTTAAACTCGTACACATGGACACATGGAGATGCCAAGCTTTCTGATCAGCAAAAAGAAAAACTAGGCGAATGGTTCGAAAGTCAAATGACGGAATCAGAAGAGAGTCGCGATTACTAAGAAAAGAACATCGTACACAATAAAAAACGCAAGAGTCCCATCTACTCTTGCGTTTTTGCGTTAAATAAGTCTAGACTTATTGCTTGTTTGGACCTGTATTCAAAACGAATTTCGCACCGTTTGAATTTGAAACAGTATTGCTTTGTTCTTTTGAAGCATCTGCAGCTGTGTACGAGTGTGTTCCAAGTGAATCGTCTTTTCCAGCATCTGAATCGTACAGACCGATTACCAACGTGTTCTTGTATTCAATTGGAAGGTTGATCACCCATGGGTTGTTGTCGTTGGGTGACATCGATTCGTATCCAGAGCTCGGAAAACGCTTGTTGCGACCTCCGTCAACAGAGTATTTTACGTAAACTTCATCGTGTCCCATTTCTGAAGTGTTTTCGCAGACGATTGACTGCAAGTAGATTGTTACTGAATTTGCCATTTTTCTATTGTTTTAGTGAATAATAAATTAATGTGATCGTTCGATGGATTCAGATGGGAAATGTACTCGAATCCTTACCATCAAATCACATCACAAAGCTAGGTTTGGAACAAGGTCATTTAGCAGAGAGAAATCGCTAAAAATGCAATTCACGTAGATTCCGAAAAGCCCCCGTATTTCTACCCGTTTTAAAGGCTAATGCTTGTTATCCTTTTGATATTATGTACTTTGCTTTCGTTATTCATGAATCAGATAAATGAAGAAATAAGATGAGCGATAATCGAGAAGATTTAGATGGAGCAGTGCACGCTGTGAGCTTAGAAGAAGCAATGAGTTGGACCGCAGATTGGCAGAAAATAATCAACCCGAATAAAGGAAAGCCTTATCCGAAATCGTACACGTTTGATAAGATAGATTTTGAAGAAATACTCAAACAGGATGGAGTGCGCTATGTAAGGATTTATCCAGCGATGAAATCAGATGGATCGGTTACGATGTTGGCTGTTGGAGCCAATTCAGATAATGCAGATATCATTCACATGGGGTCAGATGCAAGTGGAATTTATGATTTTGCTACGCCTTGCCCAAATACGTGCGGAGAAAGTCCTTTGAATCACAGTCGTGAAGAAGAGTAATGACGGAGCTATCTCTTGTTGAGTTTTTTGCAATCATTGCCCCGTTACCCATTCTCATAGCTGCAGCAATTGGCTTAATGCGGATTCAATGGGCGTCCAAGCAAAATCGATACATTGTGTTACTGGTCGTTTTTGCTTCTATTTCTCAAATTATTGCAACACTACTGTGGTGGGAACAAGTGAACAATATGTTTGTTTCTCATGTCTTTACAATTGTCGAATGCTATTTGCTCTTGCAGTATTATTCGTTTCAATTTGAAGAAAAAGCCAAGAGACTCATCAAAATAGTATCGTGGTTGTTTGTGGGATTAGGTATTGTTGACTTCGTGTTGTCGTACAACAATTGGAACATGAACGCTTTTTCGAAAGGAGTTGAATGTGCCATACTGATCATTGTTTCGCTAATCACATGGAGAAAAACAATGGTAGATATGAGTGAATCGAACCTACTGTCAAAACCATTCTTTTGGGTGAATTCCGCGGTATTGGTGTACTTTTCTGCGAACAGTTTATTATTTGCTTTTAGCGAATCAATTCTGAGCGGTGAGCGCACAATTGGCTTGTCTCTTTGGGCCATTCATCTGTTCTTTATGACAGTCTATTATTCATTGATAAGCATTGGTTTATGGAAGATGCCTCAGAAATAGTATTCGTAAAATTAGTCGCATCTGGGATGCTACTGGCATTCGTATTGGCTGCAGCGATTGTTTTGTTTGTACTGATTTATCAGAAACGAATGGCAAAGCAAGCGTTGAAAATGCAAAAGCTCAAAATTGAGCACCAAGAAACATTAATCCAGTCGGCGATTCAAGTATCGGAAGATGAACGGAGAGAATTCGCCTCGAATCTTCATGATGAAATCGGAGCGCAATTAGCCATTGCAAAAATTACCTTGAGCAGTTTGGAAGGTCTTCCTGAGAATGATCAAACAACAGTGAGCAACACGCTGGGAATTATGGATGAAATCTCTTCTTCCATTAGAAGTATCAGTTATCATTTTATGCCGCCCGTTTTGGTGAAGCTGGGACTTGAAAAGGCGATTGAGGATTACCTGATCAAGATTCCTGATCGCACAATAACGACTTCGTTTGAGAGTGATCTCGAAGGAAAACGATTCGATCGAAATGTAGAACTGCACGCGTACCGAATTGTGCAGGAAGCGGTGTCCAATGCGCTGAAACACGCCGATTGCTCTCAAATAGAAATCACTCTGACTGAAAAGCAGCGCTTATTCGAATTGTCGATTTCAGACAATGGAAAGGGGATGCAACAGAATAGAAGAAACGGAACAGGACTACTCAATATGGAGAACAGAGCAAAGCTAATTCATTTCGATTGGACGGTAAAAAGTAACGAATTGGGGACGCGTATTTGCATTTCTCCTGAAAAAGTAAGTGGATGAGTGCACGTATTTCCATAACAGATGATCATGCCCTTTTCGTGGATGGATTGAGTGCCATTTTAAATCGAATGGATGGGGTAGAAGTGGTCTTTACTTCAACGAGTGGCACAGAACTTATCCAGGCATTGAACGAGGGAATCGAAGTGGATGTGGTGTTCTTGGATCTTGAAATGCCAGAAATAGACGGACTTGAAACACTCAAGCTTATTCGTAAACAATTTCCAGATTTGCCTGTGCTGATTTTGTCCATGCACCACGATGAATCGATCATTTTGCATCTCATTCAAAATGGAGCAAGTGGTTACTTGTTGAAGAATTCGTCAGTTTCAGAGCTCAATCGTGCTATTTCCGAAGTCGTGAAAACGGGCATTTACTTTGATGATTTTGTAGTGAATATTGTGTACAAAGGGTTGAATGTAAAGCAACGAAAGCCGATTCACTTGGGAAAGGATCAATCGTTTACTTCTCGGGAGTTGACCATTCTTGAATTGCTCTGCAAGGAGTTGACAGCCGCGGAAATTGCAGAAAAACTATTTGTTAGCCAACGAACTGTAGAAGGACACAAACGTAGTTTGATGGAGAAAACGAAATCCAAAAATACCGCTGGACTTATCGTCAATGCGTTAAAGCTAGGGTTGATTCAATTGGATGAAATTTAGAGTTGTTTACTCTTCGAGCGCATTTTTCATCGAACACTAAGGTTCTCGAAGTGGAAAATGTCCGTTTATTCTCCCTCGTCCAACTTCCACGTTCTGCATACAACCGTTGCGTCACATCCGTGCTCATAGGCAAAAACGGCAGCGTCTTCGTAAATACGAACGTTTGAAGAGCCACAACCTTGAAACTTTTGAATCGTATCACCAGTCGTAAGGCTAATGACAGCACATTCTTTACATTGATTCGGTGTAACCAATCCACGCGCAATGTTTGCACAGGAAAAAAGAAAAAGTGAGCCTGCTGAGAGTAAAAATAGATTCTTGGTTTTCATAGTGGTTGGATTAAAATGTCATGTGTCGCTCTTTCTTCTCTGGATAGATATCATCCAAGGTAACCAGAATTCCCGTTTCTTCTACACCTCCAAATTCTTTATTGATGGCCGTTCCAAATGTCTTCATCGTTGGAGAAAGGTTCATGTAAATGTTTACAAGTGGTGGAATGAATTCTCCTCGTTCACGCACAAAACTGTTCAGTACTTTGAATCCTTCCTTGAAATCCAATCCGTCCAATAATTGATCGAATACTTTCGGGTCATAATTTTGAACGAGTGGTTCATGAGGAGTCATTAAGTTCTCTTTGTCAGGGAAATAATGGTGCATGAAATGAAGCAAGAAATCGCGACTTTCGGTGTTGTAATTATCATACATGGTCACTTTTCCGAAAAAATACTTGATTTCAGGATGTTCCAAAACAATCGCTCCCAGTCCGTCCCAAATGTTATCCAAGGCAAACAATCCTTTGCGTGGATTAACCGAAGGTTGGAAATTTGGTTGTACCCAACTTCTTCCTAATTCGATCGTGTTCGGAAGATAATCCTTGATAAATCGCTCCGAAAAGTTAAAATAATGACTCGTAGAAAGTGGAATCTCGTTCGAAGAATCGCTTAGTACTTTATCACATAAAATGTAGCGATACCCACCAATAATTTCTTCATCTTCGGGTGACCATACAATCAATTGATCATAGCACAAATCCGAAGTGTCGAATTCGTCAATGTCGATTTCTTCACCCGTTCCGCCACCTGCATTTCTGAAAGTCACTTCGCGGAGCCGCCCAATTTCCTTTAAAACGTTTGGCGCATTGTGCACATTCACAGAGTAAATGTCATTGCCACCTTTTCGAGTATTTCTCAAAAAACGATCTGATGTAAGTTCACTCTTCAAGAGGTCACGATCTATCGGGTCAATAATTTTTTTCATTTTTCAATATAATATGTCTCAATCAATGGTTCGAATCTTCTTTATGATCAAAGGGCATTTGAATGCTAAATTCCACACTCATTCTTTTCCCAAATCGTAGACCATTCCGCGAATTTCCTGCGCGATCTCAAACTCGGACTTCTTTTCATTGTTTAAAATTGCTGGGTCAATCGCATCGCCTACAACGAACTTGATGTGTCTTCCTGATTGCTTGAATAACTCATTAGAAAGGTACAACATTTCTAGGTTTACCTTAATTCCCAGTTTTTTTCGAAGATTCGAGAATTTGTAGAAAAACTCAGAAAGATGACCTTCAATGTAGATAGGAACAACTTTCCGATCGAACTTCTTCGCATTCGTTACAAAGGTTTTTTTCCATTCGAGGTCCTCAACTTTTCCACCTACTTTACGACTCACCAATCCGGCAGGGAAAATACACACGCAGGCATCCGACTCAAACAATTCGTAAATCCGCTCGCGCGTTCCAGATTTTTGACTTCCAACTTTATTAACTCCCACAAACATGTCTTCCATGTTGCGTAGATTCAGTAGAATATCATTCACAATGAATTTTAAGTCATTGCGTCTTCCGTTCAACGCAGTAATGAGAATCATGGCATCCATTCCTCCCAAGGGATGGTTCATAACAAGCACAATTCGTTCATCAACTGGGATTTTCTCCAAGCCAACTACTTCTACGGTTAAGTTGAAATAGTCAACAACTGCCTGACAAAACTCTTCGTTTTTCTTGTCTTTATGAAGCTCAATAAAGTCATTGATTTCGTCTTCGTGAATAATATTTTTCAAATAATTCAAGACAACGCGCGGCATCCATTTAAGAACTGTCGGGTTCTTGTCGGCGATCACCTTTTCAATATCTATAAATTTCCCTTCTTTCATTTACAACACGAAATTAGTTTTATTTCTTCCAGTGATCAGGCATATAAGATGATTTTATTCACATTCTTAGTTTAAAAGTTCGCTCGATTGATAGTTAGCTTCATTCCATTATTGTAGATTTGTAGCTCTGAAATAGTAGCAAGAAATTATGATCGAATTATCCGATAGAATCAATGCAATGGAGGAATCAGCAACCATTGCTATGTCACGAAAAAGTAGAGAGCTCATCGCAGAAGGTAAAGATGTGATCTCATTGAGTTTGGGAGAGCCCGACTTCAATACTCCAGACTTCATCAAAGAAGCTGCTCAGAAGGCGATGGATGAAAACTATACGTTTTACACGCCAGTTCCTGGATATCAGGATTTACGCGAAGCGATCTCAACGAAGTTTAAACGTGATAATAACTTGGATTACAGTCCAGATCAAATTGTCGTTTCTACTGGAGCGAAACAATCGATCGCAAATGTCGTTTTGAGCGTAATCAACAAAGGAGACGAGGTAATCATTCCGGCTCCGTACTGGGTTTCTTATCTGGAAGTTGTAAAAGTAGCAGAAGGAACACCTGTAATTGTGAACGCTGGAATCGATAACGATTTCAAATTGTCTGGAAAGGAATTGGAGGAAGCGATTACACCTAAGACGAAATTGATCATGTTCTCTACGCCGTGCAATCCTACAGGGTCTGTTTATAGCAAAGAAGAATTGGCAGATTTGGCACGTGTACTCGAAAAGCATCCAAACATTGTGGTGATTGCTGATGAAATTTATGAACACATCAACTTCCGTTCGAAGCATGAAAGTTTGGCGCAATTTGAGGCAATCAAAAATCAAGTGGTTACGGTGAATGGTGTTTCAAAAGCCTGGGCAATGACAGGTTGGCGATTGGGATACATCGGAGCGAACAAAGAAATTGCTGCAGCTTGCACAAAAATGCAAGGACAGTTTACGTCAGCAACGTGTTCGATTACGCAGAAAGCTGCAATTGCGGCAATGGAAGCCGACCCAGCTGTGTTGAAAGACATGATTGCGGCATTCGAAAGCAGAAGAGAATTGGTGCTAAATGCACTAAATGAAATAGAAGGAGTAAAAGCAAACGTACCAGAAGGAGCATTTTACGTCTTCCCAGACGTTTCGTACTTTTACGGGAAGTCCTACAACGGTCGAACGATCAAAAATTGCAACGATTTAGCAATGTATTTGTTAGACGAAGCGCTCGTAGCATTGGTAACAGGGGAGGCATTTGGTGATCCAAACTGTATCCGCATTTCCTATGCAACTTCAGAAGAAATTCTGACAGAAGCCATGAGACGTATCCGTGAGGCACTAGAAAAATTGAGTGAATGAGTTTAGATGTAAATGCATTATTTGACCAATTTTCGCAACAGCGTATTCTCGTTGTTGGAGATGTGATGATTGATGCATACATGCGAGGAAAAGTTTCGAGAGTAAGCCCTGAAGCGCCTGTTCCCATTGTAAACTTAGAAAAAACGGAAGATCGTTTGGGAGGTGCTGCAAATGTGGCCCTCAATTTAGCTTCTTTGGGAGCAGA
>JABXHO010000054.1 GCA_013373595.1 Flavobacteriales bacterium
ACATCTGATGATCCACCGTTACACAAAATCGCTGTTGATGTTGCCGAAGCAGACAAAGCTGTTGGCTCTGCTACTGTGATCGTAACATCAGTCGAACATCCGTTTGCGTCTGTGACTGTGTACGTATATGTTCCAGCAGATACAGAGTATGTTCCCGTTCCAGTGTATGGAGCAGTTCCTCCTGTTGCCGTTACCGTAATGTCTGATGAACCTCCATTACACAAAATCGCTGTTGATGTTGCCGATGCAGACAAAGCTGTTGGCTCTGCTACTGTGATCGTAACGTCAGTTGAACATCCGTTTGCATCTGTTACTGTGTACGTGTACGTTCCAGCCGACACCGAGTACGTTCCCGTTCCAGTGTATGGAGCTGTTCCGCCTATTGCTGTTACCGTTACGTCTGAAGATCCACCGTTACATGCAATTGAAGTAGCAGTTGCACTCGCTGTCAAGGCAGAAGGCTCACTCACCATACCTGTTACAGTAGATGTACATCCATTCGCATCAGTAACGGTGAACGAATATGCTCCAGCCGATACCGTATATGTTCCTGTTCCAGTGTAAGGAGTAGTTCCTCCTGAAGCTGTTACGGTTACCGTCGCTGTACCTCCATTACATGCAATTGTCGTTGCACTTGAAGCTGTTTGCAATGCTGTTGGACCTGAAATGGTCACTGTTTGAGGTGCGCTCTCACATCCGTTGGCATCCCTAGCAATTACAATATAAGTTCCAGTAGCTAATCCTGAGAAGCTTGAACTTGAAGAGAATGTCGCTCCACCGTCAATTGAATAACTGATTGGCGCCGTACCTCCTGAAGTTGCCACTGTAATCGATCCGTCTGCTTGATTTGCACAAGATTCATTTTGAGCAGTCGCTGTCGCAGATAAATTACAACATGTTTCTACTTCTACATATAAGGTAACCGTTGTTGTTTCAACAGGTGTACCATTATCAGTTGCGGTGAACGTGATTACGTTTACTCCTTCATTACATTGTTGTCCAACCAAACTGAAGTTCACATTTGCAATTGAACCTGAAGTTGTCGAGAAATTTGTTCCACACGTTCCGTTTACGTTCACCGTAGCCGTAACCGTTTGGTTTACTTCTGGCGGGATGAACGAGAAGTCGATGTTATAGGTATCACCACAAGCGATCGTAATCGTATCTTGAGGGAAATTGTTGGCAATAGGTGCAATATTTACTGCTGACGAAACTTGCGAACAGTAACATTGCTGATCGAGGTAGTTGATCCCATCAGGATTTCCTCCTGGTCCATCATACACACTTGAATTCAAATTGAATCGACCCAATTGATAATAGTCAACATTGTTTCCTTTGTTTACACCAACTGTTGCAGGTGTACCACCAAAACCGTTCACTCCACTAGAAGCCGATCCTGTAGTCCATTGCATGTCTCCGTAGTTGAAACAAACATTTTGTCCCAACCCTGTAATCGGGTCGACACCGTCGCTAATTACAACTTGAAACTCATTTAGTTTATCAGCTTGTTGGTTGTAATACCCAACGTTGTCCCATGTTACAATAAGATTTGTTGCTGATAGCTTGTAGTAAATTTGTCCTCCAGCTAAGTTTCGCGTATCAACATCTCCCCAAAAAGGCGCAACCATTGGCTGTGAAAAGGGAAAACCTGATGCAGAATACACCGAGTAAGGGCCGTTAAACGTTAAGTTACCGTTCGTGTTAATCCATACCTGGTTGTAGCTTGATCCGTACAAATCGAATGTAAACGGAAGAGCAATTGGACCAAAACTGCCATCGTCATTTCGTGGAATTGAGGTGTAAGAATTATCCAACGGAATAAAACAAGCACTTGTTGCTTTATTCAAGGAACCGTCTTCGATTTTAGAACTGATTTCTTTTGGTTCCTGAACGACATCTATATCCGCTCCGTTACTTCGAGCTCGAGTTTGGTGATGTTTTTGGAGTTTTTCCGAATCGTAATTCGGATTTGAAATAGATGGGTCAGTAAGTTTCGCTCTTGACTGAGCCATCGTCATAGTGCTGACGGTGAGCAAGACCATAAGCGTGACAGCACTCTGAATAGTGCGCCAAGTGGTTCTTTTTTTCATGTGTTAATAGTGTTTAGAGTTTGGGTTAAATTAGTCAGGATTTATGTAAATATGAAAGGAAGCCCTTAAAATGTTGTAAACTCGGGCACTTTTACTCATTCATTTGACGAATTGCCGTAAACGACTCTAACCAAACGCTCTGCTCGCTTATTTTGAACCGTAAACATTTTGTTGTCTGCCCCTCCAGCATTCGAATGATCAGGATACCATTTCCACAGAAAGCCACCGACATAATTATCTTCATTCCAAAACACATGGTATAGTGCTTTCAAGGCGTATTGTTGTGTTTTTTCGTCTTGTTTATCGCTGTCCGAATAGTCCCATGGTTTCGCAGCACAACCCGCAACACTCCGGTAACCATACTCAGTGAATAAGATAGGTCGATCAAACTTCTTCGAAAGCGTATCCATCTTCTTTTTATGAGGAGCCCATCCATCTACAAGTTTATGGAACGATGGTTTATTCTTGTTAGAAATTGGGAAATATGCATCAACTCCAATATAGTCGAGATCGTCCCAAAACGTCACCGCCTCGAAGTCATCCCAATTAGCTGCATACGTGAGTTTCCCCCTATAAATGGAACGGATTTCTTTAATCAGTTTTCTGAAATAGATCGGGCGATTTTCAACAAATTGTCCCAATTCAGTGCCTATGCATATCATTTCAACCTTTTCTTCAACTGCTAAACGTGTGAATGTTAATAGGTACTCTCTGTAGTTCTCTTCGAGTTTGAGCCAATCTGCTTCCGACGACATCGCGATCTCTCCTGTATACGTGCCATGACCAATCCAAATTTGCGGTTTGATCATTACAGAAATTCCTTTCGTATGCAGTTCTTGAATGTAATTCCGAACACCGTCTACTCGTTCCCCTTTCCACTGCCACTCCAAATCAAACGAAAGATCAGGTGAAGTTGGTGACGGCATAAATGCGAAAGGAATCGTTGCGGCCCAATTCGCTCCAAGTGTTTTAAGCGGCTGTACGTGAGTCGAATCAATCAATCCATTAATTGAAACAAGGTTCACTCCGTTTATTTTCAATTTTTCTTGCTGACCATGACTTACATGCGCTCCAAGTATTCCCAATAATGACAACACTGCAATTTTAAGCATGTTCAACGTTAACTGATTACAAGGAGCAATTTACGATTTTTCGCAATCACTCAAAAAAACAACTTCGTATGCATGCATAATAAATAAGATTTCGCTATATTTGACATTCAACAAAAAATACGCTTACACACATGTCAGAAAAACCAATAAAAGGAGGCGAGTTTCTTATCAGAGATACGAAAGCTTCAGAGATATTCATTCCAGAGAATTGGACAGAAGAACAACGCATGATTTCAGATATGTGCGATGATTTTATTCGTACAGAAATCGAACCTAATTTGGACCGCATTGATGCAATGGAAGAAGGTTTAATGCCTTCTATCATGGAAAAAGCAGGAGAACTCGGTTTATTGGGAATGTCTGTTCCAGAAGAACTTGGAGGAATGGGAGTTGATTTCAAAACATCCCTATTGTCAACAGAACGACTTGGAAAAGGATATTCGTTCTCAGTAGCCTTCGGAGCACACACAGGAATTGGAACACTTCCATTGTTGTACTATGGAAATGAAGAGCAAAAACAAAAGTACGTTGCCAAATTAGCAACTGGAGAATGGAAAGCTGCTTACTGTTTAACGGAGCCAGGTTCGGGATCAGATGCCAACTCTGGTAAAACGAAGGCGGTTCTTTCAGAAGACGGAACGCATTATTCGATTACAGGACAAAAAATGTGGATCACCAATGGAGGATTCGCGAATCTTTTCACTGTATTTGCCAAAATTGACGACGATAAAAAATTGACAGCTTTCTTAGTTGAAGCTGATTCGGAAGGAATCTCTTTGAACCCAGAAGAAAAGAAAATGGGAATCAAGGGATCATCTACGCGTCAAGTGTTCTTCAACAACGTAAAAGTTCCCGTTGAAAACATGCTTTCAACAAGAGAAAACGGATTTAAAATTGCCTTGAACATCTTGAACATTGGTCGTATTAAATTGGCGGCAGGTGTAATGGGTGGAGCGAAAGAAACAATTAATGATTCTATTCGCTACGCAAATGAGCGCGAGCAATTCGGTCGTCCTATTTCGAAATACGGAGCAATTCGCTACAAACTAGCAGAGCAAGCTACACGTGTTTTTGCTGTGGAGTCAGCGACATACCGTGCAGGACAAAACATTGATGATGCTATCGCAGGTTTTGTTGCCGACGGAATGGAAAAAGGCGAAGCGACGCTTGCAGGAATCGAGCAATTTGCTCCAGAATGTGCGATTTTGAAAGTTGCAGGATCAGAAGCAATCGACTACGTAGTAGATGAGGCTGTTCAGATTTTTGGAGGAATGGGATTCTCTGCAGAATCAAGTGTTGAGCGTGCCTACCGCGATTCGAGAATCAACCGAATTTTTGAAGGTACAAACGAAATCAACCGTATGCTTACAGTAGATATGGTATTGAAACGTGCGATGAAAGGAGAATTGGATTTGATGGGACCAGCAATGGCTGTTGCCAACGAATTAATGAGTATTCCTGAGTTCGGAGATAAGCCTGAAGGGGTTCTCGGAAACGAAGAAGCTTACTTGAAAGGATTCAAAAAGACAATCTTGATGGTGGCAGGATCTGCTGTACAAAAGTTGATGCAGACAATGGCGAAAGAACAAGAAGTATTGATGAACATCGCTGACATGTCAATCATCACTTACTTGGCTGAGTCAACGTTATTGCGTGTTCAACAGATGATCGAATTGAAAGGCGAAGAAGCATGCGAAGCACAAATTGCAATGGCTAAATTGTACTTCTACGACGCTGCTGACAAAATGAACAAAGCGGCAAAAGATGCATTGAATTCGTTCGCTGAAGGTGATGAATTAAAAATGATGTTGATGGGCTTGAAACGATTCACGAAAACAGAACCGTTTAATCCAAAAGAAGCACGACAATTAATTGCGAATCGTTTGATTGACGCAAACGAATACTGCTTCTAGTAGTCACAAAAGAATAACTGAAAGGAACTTGTTTTTACGGGTTCCTTTTTTTTTGTTTCCCACAATTTACATCCACATTTTATTTAAAGTCGAAAATGTAATTTTTTTGTGCTTTTGGAATGCATATTTCAAGAATTTTCGCCGTCTCAATTTGCTGTTGTAGAAACTTCAACTAACTTTAGCTGAAACTTAAAATTTAGAAGAGATATGCCTATCACAAACACAATCTCTGTTGAAACAGCAACAGAATGGGTCAATCGTTGGAAAGAATCAGAACACACACTTGTTAACGACGACGGAACTTTCATCAAAGGTTTCTTTATCCCAGGAGATGATTTGAATGAAGTAATGCGCGAAACAGGAGCATCTGATGCTCGATCATATTTAGGGATTGACGACAATCATGAATTTCACCTGCTTGTAGTTGGTGTTGATGATAACGGTAACGACATGGTAGATCCAGAAAAAGGATGCTACGTATATGATTTCACCCGTCCTTGTCCTCCTACTTGTAGTAAAACAGGTCCCTTTAAGTAACTATGGATATATTGAGCACAGTAGCTTGGATCAGTAAATCCTTTCTATTGATTAATATTATTGCCTTAGTAGCAGTGATTCTACTAACCTTGCGCCTGAGTAAGCCAATTGGCTTACTTTTGGCGCTATTGGTGGGTATGCTTTTTATCGAATTACTTCTCGAATATTTTGCGAACAGACAGATTCCAAACATACATCTCACGCACTACTATTCCATTGGTCAATTTTTGATATTATCGCTTATTTATTCAACACATTTAAAGAAATTTCAGATAGCTGTTCCCATTGGTGTCGCCCTATTCTCCGTAGTATTTATTTACCAACTACTTGCTGGGAAAATTGTGTACGATCAATTCAATGCAGCTGGCTTTTTGATATCCGCCTGTATTTTGATGTTCTACGCGTTCTTTTATTACATCGAACACATTGCCGAGAAAAAATACTGGGACACATTCAATGTGGGGCTTTTTCTCTATCTTGGTGGAAGTTCAATTATCTTCTTAACGATGAACAGTTGGGAGGATCTTGAGCATTGGAATACCATCATTTGGACGTTGAACGCTTCCTTGTCGGTTCTCTTCCAATTATTTATTTGTATCACTATTTACCGCTACTACCGCATTCTTAAAACTCAAAATGGAATTAGTTCTCTATAGCATCGGCTTCTCTGTTTTTCTAGCTACACTGCTGGTAATCGCCGCTATCTATTCTAAAAACAAAATTGTTAAAAGCGAACTTGCCAAGAAGCAATTGGAAATCGATCACCAAAAAGAATTAGTAGAGCAATTAATCGAAGTACAAGAAGAGGAAAGAAGTCGGATTGCAAGAGAACTTCACGATGGTGTAAACGCCAAATTAGCTACCGTACTTCTCTTCGCGGCTAAGCCCAAAGAAAAAGTAGACGGGCAAGAGATTTCAGATGCAATTCGAGAAGCGATGCAAATTTCCCGTAGAATTTCCTACGACTTACTCCCTCCCACGCTGGAAAGCTTCGGATTAAAAGGAGCACTCTTCGAACTCTTTGAAGAAATTGAAGAAAAATCGGATATTTCCATCCAAATTGAACTAGATGATCACGTGGATGAAATTCCAACCAATAAACAACTTCACGTCTACCGAATCGTTCAGGAATCTCTACAAAACACGATTAAATACGCTGAAGCAACTTCCATTCACCTGAATGCACTTTACAACGGCCAACAACTCATTCTGACGTACCAAGACAACGGTAAAGGAATGGATTTTACTACTACTGCACAACTAGGATTAGGTTTGAAAAACATTGCGGCTCGCGCTGAAATGATACCTGCCACCCATGAGTTCAAAAGTGAACCTGGAAAAGGGTTCCAAACAAAATTAATGATTGAATTATGATTGATCCTATCAAACTAATTATTGCAGACGACGAAGAACTTTTCAGAAAAGGAATGGCACAACTTGTGTCGGAGCATCCCCAAATCAATGTGATTGGTGAAGCAGCAAATGGTGAACTACTCGTAAAGGCGCTTCGTACAGCCGAAGAGCTTCCAGACATCATTCTGCTTGACTTGAAAATGCCTGAAATGGATGGTGTTCAAGCAACAAAAATCATTAAAAAAGAATTTCCAGATATTCGAATTGTTGTATTGACGAGCCACTACACCAAAATCTTTATCGTGAACATGGTTCATATTGGAGCTTCAGCCTTCCAACGCAAAGACACTTCTCCGGCGAGTATTATCGATTGCATCATTGAAGTGCACGAAAAAGGCTATCATTTCGATCACGAAATAATGAAGGTATTACAAAAAAGCTTCGCCAGTGGCGAAGCTATTCGTAAAACAAAGTTCAATGATACTCCATTGTCTGATCGAGAAAAAGAAATTCTTCGCCTTATTTGCGAACAGAAGAAAACTTCTGAAATTGCCGAAGAACTATTTATCAGTACGCGAACCGTTGACGGTCACCGAAACAATCTTCTCCTAAAAACAGAATCGAAGAACGTTGCGGGCTTGGTACTTTATGCGATCGACAAAGGAATCTATCTAATCTAGATTATTTCTCGTCTTCTTTTTTGATCAATGTGACACCGTCTGCAGTAAATCCTAATTCGAATTTAGGCTCGGTGATTTGATCAATTTCTTCTTGTGATTTTCCAGCATCCTCTGCGAAGTGCTTCAACAATTCAACAGAAACGGTATCGTTGAACGCAGTTCCGTGGAAATATGCACGTGTTCCAGGTTTTGTATCCGTAGGAATTGTGAAGTGATCTTTGAAACGTACCATGAATGTTTCTCCGTTTCCAGCATCCACGTTTACCCAACATCCTGCTTTCGAACAAACCTCAACAATTTCACCTTCGAATGTGTACTCTGTTGGCTCCATCATTTTTTCATTCACTTCCATCACCTTATCAACGGCAACAGCTTCTTCTGTTGATACTTCAATCGGACCGTAGCTTTTTCCTAAATCGGAAGAAGTACTGTTTCCTGACATTTCTTTTGAGTCTCCGCAAGAAGCGGCAAATAATGCTGTAGCAAGCAACACTAAATATGTTTTCATGTTAATTAGTTTTTATGCAAATATCCGAAGAAAATATGGATTGATGGCACAAAAAATCCCAATTACGAAGGCTTCGCAATTGGGATTCATTCTATTTCTTTATCCGCCTAGTGCAGATATCCTGTCATAAAGTCGTTGAGGGAAATAATCTCTCCGTCGATGTTAACGTTTCGAACTCCCGAAGCACTGAACAAACGAATGATCACTGATCGACCTCTTTCATCATTCTGTACCATATTAATTTTGGCTGTTTGCGTCGATTCATCAAATACTACCGTGAAATAATTCTCATAGTACTTTGCAGCATCATTCATGTCTTTCGCTGTTTTCCCAGTAAAAACGAATACATATTCTCCATCCGTCTTGCTGTTCTCTAATTCCTTAGCTCCTTCAGTTTTGACAATTTCAGTTGCCTCTTGCCCAAATCCTACAGCGGCAAAACCGACGATA
>JABXHO010000048.1 GCA_013373595.1 Flavobacteriales bacterium
GCAAACTCATCTATTTCAATAATTAACGAAAATAAGTAAAGTATCGTATTCACTCACAGAAGCGACGATGACACTTAACGTACTTTAACAAACGGAACGCAAAGATAGGGGAATTAGTTGGAATGCATGGATATTCCACAAGGTCGATCGTTGCGCTTTCCAATTTTTCAATGGATCGGTTGTCTGAAGCGAACTCACTGAGGAATGCGGTGTTGGATTGAATAAATTACAACTCTCCAATGTTGAGCCCAAGGGTGAAATTGATTTTAGTTGAATAACCATTCGTGTTAATGATGGAATTATGATCGGTTGCTTCTTGCGACCAGTTATCCAGTTTATCAAAACCAAATCCATAGTCGATACCAATAAGTCCAAACATGGGAACATAGAGTCGTAGGCCTAATCCAGCCGATCTTTTGACATTGAAGGGATCAAATTGCCCAATACTAGGAAATGTATTTCCTGCCTCCGCGAATGCCAATCCGTACACCGTGAATTGCGGATTGAGTGAAATTGGATAGCGCAGTTCCACTGAATATTTGGCAATTAATGGATCGCCACTTTCCGAGCTAAGTGCCGCATCTTGATATCCTCGAAGTGCTATGGATTCTTGTCCATTCAGATAGTTCCCTGATCCAAACATTCCATTTCCTCCCATTACAAAGCGCCCAAACGGGGAAACACCTTTGGCTGAAGAATACGTTCCAAGGTAGCCAAATCCAATTCGAGGTGCGAGCACCAATTTCTTGTTTGGCGTGAGCGGCAAATACCATTCACCCGTTAATTTCAATCGGTAATACTCCAACATTTTATACCGTTGTTGATCCGTCTGATTCGAATAATCATCGATTCCGTCAAATAGTGAGTACGGAAGCGTTGCTTTCCCGCTCAACTTAAATTTCGATCCCGACTGCGGATAAATCGGAGACATCACCGTACTTCGCTGAAGCGTATACCCCAAGCTCAGATCGTGCGAATAACCCGAGTCGAAAGCCACAAAAGATTCGGCATTGGTCACATCGTAGTACTTGTAATTCAACTGAAACGACTCCGAGAAGTAATCATCTGGCCACTTTCTACGTCGACTTAAACTCACTCCTAGGTCGAAAACATCCAATCCACTGTAATCGGGATCTCCTTTTCTCCACTCATTACCATTTCGATCGAATCGTGCCCAAACAGATAATGCATTCGGTTTTTTTCCACCTAGCCACGGTTCCGTAAATGATAATTGCGTACTGAAGTAATTGGTTGTGCTGCTCACGCGGAATTTCAATTGCTGTCCATCTCCCATGGGAACTGGTTCCCATTTTTCTTTACGAAGCATATTTTTCATGCTGAAATTATCGAATGAAAATCCTACCGAACCAATCAATCGCATGGGATTATCCGTGGAGCCATCTCCTCCAATGCTTCCCGACAACTCAAACTTTTCGGCAATCTGCTCTTCTACGATGTATTCGATATCTACTGTTCCATCTTCTGGATTCGGAATAGGATTCACCTGAAACCCTTGTGGATTGAAAAAACCGAGCTGCGCCAATTCCTGTTGCGTTCGGATGATATCATTTCGATTGAACAAGTCGCCTGGTTTTGTTCTGATTTCACGCCGGATCACATGTTCTTTTGTTCGGGTATTCCCCTTGATGATCACGTTTCGAACCCTCGCTTGCTTTCCTTCTATAATTCGAATTTGGTAGTTGATTTTGTGATCCACAATGGATGTTTCCACAGGCACCAATCGGAAGAAAAGATACCCGCGGTCCATGTACAAGGAAGAAATATCGCGTCCATCCATGCTCATAAACAATCGTTGTTCAAACAACTGCTTATTGTATCGATCGCCCGAACGGATGCCCAACACAGAGTCTAGAAAAGTTGATCGAAATTTGGTGTTTCCCACCCATTCAATCTTTCCGAAATAATATACTTCTCCCTCATCAATGTTCATGTCGATATTCAGTCCTGATGGAGAAGCTTGATACACGCTATCGTCTATTTTTGCATCACGCAAACCTAGTTTATTGTATTCCTCCAAAATAGCTTTTTTGTCATCCCGATAGCCCGACTCCGAAAACTTAGATGGTTTGTAGAAACGCCAAAATGACTTTTGCTTCGTGTTTTTCATCGCCATTTTCAATCGCCATGGCTTAATCGCTTCTACATTCTCAAACGTGATTTCTTCTACCTTTACCCGCTTCTTCTTATCAATCGTAATGGTAAAAATCTGTGAGTTATCCATAATTGGATCATCCGAAACGGAAACCTTAACTATTGCAGCGTGAAATCCTTTTTCCTTATAAAAACTCCGAATTTTAGCCTCGGTCGAGTACATCAAATTATCCGAAATTGGTTTTCCAGAGAACAACTTGATCTGCTCACGGATTTTATCCGCTTCGCGCTTATTGACTCCTTGAAATCGGAAACGGGAAAGTAAGGGCCGTGTTTTCAGTTGAATCAATAAATAAACGAGATCGCCATCTCGTTTCTCAATGGCAATATCGACATCAGAAAACAATCCTTCGTTCCATAAATTCTGAATGGCTCGTGAGATCTCATCTCCGGGAATATGAATGATTGCCCCTTCATTTAATCCAGCAATGGCTTTAATCACTGTTTGATCATAATGCTCTGCGCCTTTGATCGTAATATGAGCAATTCGAAAACGCTCAGGCGTGGAAGCATCAATGGCAAAACTTGGTTTTGTGGAAATGACATTTTCCTGAACTGTTTGCCCAAAAACTCCGAATGCCGAAATGAATACAAACAAGTTGCCGAATACTAAGAAGTAAGATTTCATAAGGTTAGATTTCCAAATGTTCAACCAAAGTAGAGAATTCGAAGAATCGGTTAAAAGACTGACTGTTAAGAGCTGTTAACGTTAACTTAGGTTAACAATTTTACTCGGATACAAAGCACCACATGTTTCGTCTGAAGCTGATTTAGTACCTTGGACGAAGCAAACCCACTATTGATTTTGACAACATTGAACCATTAGAACTAATTAAAGAATTGAACTAAATCCTAATTCGAAACGCGCATATATGAAAGCTCCAACATTTGCTCACTTCCTCGTTTCTATTGCACTTATCATTTGCTCCTTCTTTGCTACAGGAGCGTTAGACATTACGACACACGACACCTATTGGGTGATTGCCACGCGTCATATCCTCCTGTTCGGAGCTTTTGTATTCTTGTTATTTGGATTGATTACTTGGGCACTTCATCATTTCAAACGAAAATCGAGTTCATTCTTGGTCTGGGTTCATTTCATACTAACGCTTCTCTTTCCAGTTTTTCTCGCACTCACTCCAAGTCATTCAACTTCGGAAAGCTTCGGTGACTATGGTGTGTCTGATGAAGCGGAACAAATTCCTTCTTTTGATTGGAACATCCTAATTATCGTATTTGGGATTTTATTTGTGATTGCTCAGTTGTTGTTTGTTATTAATGTAGGGAGGGCACTCATCAGCAAACAAAAACTTAGATGATTGCCAAACCCTAGGAAATCATGAAAAGCCATTTACTCTTTCTATTCACTTTAGTCATACCGAGGGAGCAGCTTATTTAGGAAAAGTTGATTCGAGCATTGCGGTGTATGAGTTGCATCGTTTGGAGACTTCTTCTGAATGACAATTGTACGATTTTCAGACTTGAAATAATTCTTTTCTTTCGACTGTAGGATGTACGCTGGACTCACCTAAGACAGGGAGTTGCCGAATAGTAGGAAGTACCTAAAATAAAATATAACCGACTAAAAATCAGTCCTTTTTATTTTATGTAACTTTGTCTTCATATGACAAAATCCATAGTTAGCCTACTCGTTATCACCCTGGTAATTCTTGCCGCTGCGTGTAGTAAAAATCAGAAAAAGGTAAACTCCATCGAAGGTGCATGGAGATTGGAATACGTTGATGGTGTCGAGCTAGAAGACAGCATGAAGATGAGCTACATTTTTAATCAATGTCGTTTAAAAAGTAAGAAGAATGAAGGATACTGTGATGTTTTGATCAGCAGTCCGGGTAGCGAATCAATTGAAACGGGATATAAGTTCACTGAAAAAGGAACGAAATTGGTTTTTCGTGACTACGTGAATGAGTTCAGTTACACCAATACAAATACAGTCGACGAGCTACTCGACTCAACCTTAACGATCACCAATTCCGCTGCGGGAAACTCAGTTACCCTGACGTTCAAACGGAAGTAAGTACTGATTTCGTAACCCTAAGTACGATAATCGCACAGAAATCGTATGTTTATGAACGCATCAGCATGCTCACAGATGATAGAAAAATATATCCTTCCCACAATGGTTCTAACGCTTGGACTTCAAGCCTGTTCACCAGCCGACCCATCCATGACACTTGAAATTCCCAAGGAAGGTTTTGAAGTGGTACAACACATTCCTGAAGATCAAACGGGAAGGAAAGGCAATGCATTGTACATCGAACCTCGTGCGATCACAGAAGAGGAGTTCAACACACAAGAGCTCAGCACCTACATCGATAGCATGTATGCGGTAATGGTTCGCACAGCAGGAGTGGGAATTGCATCCAATCAATTAGGGAAACGCTTGCAAATTTTCATGATTGAAGCCAAACCGAGTAACCCACGGTACCAGGTGCTTGGACCTGTTGAGAAGCAAGTGTTTATTAATCCAGTGATTACCAAAACGTCGAAAGCACGTAAGAATTTTTGGCATGGTTGCCTTAGCGCTGATGGAGAGAATCGTGGAAATGTAGCCACCTACGAATGGATTGAATACAGATGTCGAAATGAAAAAGGTGAAGTTCAAACTGGTAGGTTGGAAGGTTTTGCGGCCGTGATTTTCCAGCACGAATTCAGACACATGCTCGGTGGAACCTATTTGGATCATGCGAAGCATTTTCTACCAAAGGAGGAACTCGACCTTCAATTGGATTCGGGTGAATTACCATTTTTTGAGATAGCGAGTGATACGCTGCCCTTGCTGATTGACGGGTATAAAGTTGGTGAGACGATTGAGGAATACCATTCACGAATAGGTAATCATACCTGAATCAGTCCATGTGAATTCAGCCATTTAATCAAGCCTATTTCGTAGGGAATCTCCCCTGAAAAGCCTTCCCACGATTGAGCTAAAATAAACTCCTTTGTTTTCTGCAACGATTGGTCGTTCGCAAAGCTCGTCAACGACAGTGGATAAGCAATTTGAATGGTTTGCTTCGGAAAATTATTCCAACTTCCGTTTTCCATTCTGAGACTCATTAATTCATCGAAACGCTTTTTTGCTTCGGGTCGTTCGTTGTTTTGATCGAGGTAAAAAACCGTCCATGCGGTAAACGATAACGAGGGAAGTGCGTCGTTTTCTTTCAGCCATTGAATCGCTTCATTTTTGAGCGCTGGACTCGATAATTCATTTTCCTTCATCAACACATATCCGTAGAGATACCCCATTGTTACTGGACTTTGCGTTCGGAGATTCTCTTGCGAAATCCAGAAATCGAAAAAATGCTGCTGTCTTTCCTGTCCAACTTGATAGTTCATCATCACAAGCTGCTCTAGAAACTGAACAACATAGTCCATCGACTGCGATTCTTCTTTGCCCGCTATTTCAGACACTTTTCGATCAATGTTTGGGTGCACATACCCTAATTCACTCGCACAAATGATTAGTTGCAATTGTTCATATTCACTAAATTGATCCAACGATTCAATAGAAGTGAAAAACCAAGCTAGAAGTAATTCAGTGTTGAGAGCAGTATGCGAAGTGGTGAGGTTCATGGAATAAAGATAGAAAATGTTTACGCATATACCCCACAAAAAAGGGGTATCTCTTCCGATATGATTCGGAACGAGACACCCCTTGAATTTTCTTTTCAATAACGCTTACTCTGCTAGAACAATTACTTTATTGTTCAGCATTTCCATAACGCCACCTTTGATTGCAACGCGAATGACTTTTTTGTCGCCATTGTCTACAGAAACAAGTTCATTTGTTTCATCGTCTGCTTCAAAGCTTTCAGTTAAGTTCACCTTCAACTCACCTTCAGCCAATGCTGAAATGATTGGAGCGTGATTCGACAATACTTGAAATGATCCATCCAATCCAGGGAACTGAACTGCGTTCGCTTCTCCCTTAAAAACTTCCATTTCTGGTGTGATGATCTCTACTTGCATGTTGTCGTAATATTAAGCGTTCTCTGCCAACATCTTCTCTCCGGCAGCGATTACATCCTCAATTCCTCCTTTCAAGTTGAAAGCTGATTCTGGATATTGATCGTATTTACCGTCCAAGATTTCGTTGAAGGCTTTGATTGTATCTTGAATATCAACCAATACCCCTGGGATTCCTGTAAACTGCTCAGCTACGTGGAATGGCTGAGACAAGAAACGTTGAACACGACGTGCGCGGTGTACAACCAATTTATCTTCCTCAGACAATTCGTCCATACCAAGGATGGCGATGATATCTTGTAATTCTTTGTATCGTTGAAGTGTGATTTTTACACGTTGTGCACAAGCGTAGTGCTCTTCACCAACAATCTCTGGAGTCAAAATACGAGAAGTTGAATCCAATGGATCTACCGCTGGGTAAATTCCAAGCTCGGCAATCTTACGAGACAATACCGTTGTTGCATCCAAGTGAGCAAATGTGTTTGCTGGTGCTGGATCGGTAAGGTCATCCGCAGGTACGTATA
>JABXHO010000101.1 GCA_013373595.1 Flavobacteriales bacterium
CCTTAAACTCTTCAATGTTGATTTTATTCTGAGCTGAAATGAAGACACACTTCGTATCGTTCAGCTTAGCCATCCATGTCTTTTTGAGTTCCTCCAATGAAGGATTCGCATCGGTATCAGGGATTTCTCCTTCTTCGAGCTCAACGTATTCGTAGGCATCCATTTTATTGAATACAACGATTGTAGGCTTATCGCTTACGCCAATTTCATTCAACGTTTCATTCACCACTTGGTAATGATCTTCGAAGTTAGGGTGCGAAATATCCAATACATGAATCAATACATCTGCCTCGCGCACCTCGTCTAGTGTAGACTTGAACGACTCCACCAATTGATGCGGTAACTTTCGGATGAATCCTACAGTGTCGGCCATTAAAAATGGCAAATTTTCAATTACGACTTTCCGCACGGTAGTGTCCAATGTCGCGAACAATTTATTTTCGGCAAATACATCAGACTTACTAATCATGTTCATGATCGTGCTTTTTCCAACGTTGGTATAGCCGACTAATGCCGCACGAACCAATTGTCCTCTATTTCCGCGCTGTACAGACTTCTGCTTATCAATGCTCGCCAATTTATTCTTGAGCAAAGAAATTTTGTCCTTAATGATACGACGGTCTGTTTCAATCTGCGTCTCCCCTGGACCTCTCAATCCGATCCCTCCTTTTTGTCGTTCAAGGTGAGTCCACATACGTGTCAATCGTGGGAGCATGTACTGCAATTGCGCGAGTTCCACTTGTGTTTTCGCGTGTGAAGTTCGTGCACGACTTGCAAAAATGTCCAAAATCAAGGTATTTCGATCCAACACCTTCATCTCTAAAAAGCCCTCAATATTTCGAAGTTGAGAAGGACTTAGTTCGTCGTCAAAAATCACCAATTCGATTTCATTCGATTTCACGTAATCACGAATTTCCTCCAGCTTTCCTTTCCCGACGTATGTCTTCGGATTGGCCACCTGCATTTTTTGCAAAAAGGTCTCGACCGTTGTGGCACCAGCAGTTTCAGCCAAAAAGGCCAATTCATCAATATAATCTTTTGCTTGTTCTTCGGTAATTTCCTGCGTAATTGCTCCAACCAAAACGCACTTTTCCTCTACCGCATCAACAAGAACGTGTCCCTTACTCATCTATTTTCTCCCTTATTTTTTACGCAACGACATGACGTGTTGCACCACTGCTTCTCTCTTTTGATCTGTTTCTAACAAATACTCAAAAGGAGGCATTGTTCCTTTACCTTCCATGATAATTTTCATGATGGCATCTTCATTCAACTTGGATTTACTTAAATCCTTCGAACCGGAATTACCCAAGTTCCCTTTGGCACCATGACATGATGCACATTGATTCATATATAGCAGGCGTCCATTGACCTCTGCGTTTTTATCTCCTCCATCAACCGTATTGATTTCGCCCTGTGTGCATGCAGACAATACGATCAAACTAACTGATATGTATGCGAGATTTTTTAGAACCATGCGCCTCTCAATGCTTCACGGAATGGCCACGGGATCATCGCTAAAATAATGATCAACCCAATTGTGTAGGAGATCAAAATTCTTCGATGCTTGTCGCGTGTTCCTTTTAATTTCTTTTCAGCTTTGCTTCTCCCCATTGTTACAATGGCAATAGCGATAACCATTCCTAAAATGTGCTCCAGTCCGTAAAATCTGTACATTCCTCCAGCTACATCACTCGACATCCATCCTTCAACGAACTTTACTTTGTATGAAATAAAATACAACACAAGACCAATCACCAATTGAATGTGTAGCATCACCATAGCAAAAAGGTTGATCATTTTGTCCTTCTTCTCATATTTTCCAGAAGATTGAGACTTCAATGCGTTGAAAATAGCAATGATCAAAAGCAATAATGCTACCCATCTTAAGCCTGAATGTGCGTGTATAAGTGCGCTCATAATTATTCGTTTTTGGCAAAAATACGAAAATGGCTCACGGAAACCACAAAGAACTTCACCATCTCATGCCAAATTGTTAATTTCACCCCATGACGCGACAATTAAACTTGCTACAGGCAACTATACTTTTGATTTTCTGCACTTTCGTAATGGAATCAATTGCCCAAACGCCTCAAAATGGAGTAGTCACTTCACGCGCTCCATATTACGCATTAAAAAATGCTCGAATTTATGTTTCTCCCACAGAAGTAATTGAAAACGGGACAATCCTGCTTAAAGGAGCCATCATTGAAAAGGTCGGAAAACGAATTTCTATTCCAAAAAACGCCGTTGAAATTGACTGTGAAGGCTTGACTATCTTACCCGCCTTTATCGATTTATCGAGTGATGTTGGAGTGAGCAAAGCTGTTCCAGGAAAAGGCAATGGACGTCCTCAACTTGAGAGCTCAAAGCCCGGTTCTTACTATTGGAACGAATCCATTCATCCAGAAATTGACGCAGCTCAGAACTATTCAATCGATGAGAAAGCGAATAAGCCGTATCTAGATGCTGGGTTTGGATATGTTTTCACGCATCAAAAGGATGGAGTTGCCCAAGGACAAGGCGCTCTCGTTTCTTTAGCAAAATCAGAATTCTACAAACCCAACCTTAACATGGGGTCGGGAAGTTTTTACTCATTCAAGAAAGGCGTTTCTCGACAAACGTATCCTTCGTCACAAATGGGATCCATTGCACTTCTGCGTCAAGCATTGTACGATGCCCAATGGTATGGATCGAACAAGCAAACGGATCGAAATTTATCCCTCGAAGCGTTGAATCAACAATGGAACGCTCCCAGCTTTTTCTACACGGACGATAAATGGGAAATTCTTCGTGCAGCGAAAATTGCCGATGAATTCAACCGAACCTTTGCTTACATCGGTTCAGGAAATGAATACGGAATAACCGAAGAGTTGAAAGCACTTTCGAGTAGCATTATTCTTCCCATCAACTTCCCGAAAGCCTATGATGTTACCGATCCGTATATCGCACGACAAATTCCATTAAGTGATTTAAAACATTGGGAAATAGCTCCGTACAATCCATCAATTTTGGTAGAGAGTGGCATTCCAATTTGCATTACGATGGATGGACATAAAACCTCGAAAGAATTTTGGGCGCATCTTCGTCAAGCAATAGAACACGGACTTTCTGTTCCCGATGCGCTTGAAGCGTTAACGCTGAACCCAGCGAAGCTCATTAAAGCAGATGATAAAATCGGATCTCTGGAATCCGGTAAATTGGCGAGTTTTTCCATCTTTTCATGTAATCCACTGGAAACTGAAAATGCCACATTATTAGAGACTTGGTCTCTGGGAGAGCGTACCATTATTGATGAATTTGAAGCCCCTCAACTTGCAGGAACCTACAGCGTTTTAGTTGGTGAGCGACGCTTTACGCTTACATTGGAAGAAAAATCGAAAGGAGCATTTTCGGCAAGCATCGAGACGAATGAAGAAACACCATCTTCCGAAAAGATCAAAGCTTCCATTGATGTGGACAAAACGGATATCACCCTTCAATTCGGCATCAACGATTCGGTATGGAAAGGGAGCGTCAACCTACGTGGAAAAGTCAATCATCGCTTAAAGATTTTTGAAGGAGAAGGTATGACTCCAACAGGTGATTGGGTTAAGTGGCACGCCGTTCAGAAATCAAAAGGAAAGTCTGCTGAAAAACCCAAAGAAACACCATTTAAAGCGGATTCTATGGCCGTTGCATGGTTCCCAAACATGTCTTACGGATTCGATTCACTTCCTGAAGCCCAACCGATCTTGTTCAGCAATGTTACGATTTGGACCAACGGCATCGAGGGAATTGTAAAGAAAGGATATGTACTCGTTGAAGACGGTAAAATCAGCTATGCTGGAACACGAAAGCCGAATGCTCCGCGCGAAACCATACAAATTGATGGAAGCGGTAAACACCTCACATCAGGGATCATCGACGAGCACTCGCACATTGCCATTTCGAAAGGAGTTAATGAAGGCGGTCAAGCCATTTCTGCAGAAGTTTCCATTGGTCACGTTGTACATCCCGATGACATCAATATTTATCGTCAATTATCTGGTGGTGTAACTGCAGCCCAACTTCTGCATGGATCGGCAAATCCTGTTGGTGGACAATCTGCATTAATCAAGTTAAAATGGGGACATACTCCCGATGAAATGCTCATTGACAACGCCCCCAAGTTTATCAAGTTCGCGCTTGGTGAAAATGTGAAACAATCCAATTGGGGAGCTCACAACAGCGTTCGTTTTCCGCAAACACGCATGGGTGTAGAACAAGTGTACTACGATGGCTTTGAGCGCGCACGTGCTTATCAAAAAATGAAGGCTGAAGGAAAGTATCGCGTTGACCTCGAACTAGAAGTTTTGAGTGAAATTTTGAATAAAGAGCGATTCATTTCGTGCCATTCCTATGTACAATCGGAGATCAACATGTTGATGCACGTTGCCGATTCTCTCGGATTCCGAATCAATACATTTACGCACATACTCGAAGGATACAAAGTAGCCGACAAAATGGCCGAGCACGGCGCTGGAGGTTCGACTTTCTCCGATTGGTGGGCGTACAAGTACGAAGTAAACGATGCGATCCCCTACAATGCCAAGATGATGCATGATCAAGGCGTGGTGGTTGCCATCAACTCAGACGATGCCGAAATGGGACGTCGACTTAATCAAGAAGCTGCAAAAGCCGTAAAGTATGGCGGAATGGATGAGGAAGACGCCTGGAAAATGGTCACGCTGAATCCTGCCAAACTACTTCATCTTGACGACAGAATGGGATCAGTGGAAGTGGGAAAAGATGCCGATTTAGTGCTTTGGACCGATCATCCTCTCTCTGTTTTAGCGAAAGTTGACTACACCGTAATTGATGGTGTTATCCTTTACGAGGCACAGAAAGACGAAGCGCGTTATCATCGAAATCAAGCTGAAAAAGCACGAATTATTGGGAAAATGCTCAACGCGAACAAAGCAGGAGAGAAAGAAGACTTTGTTAAGAAAAAGAAAGGTCATTACCATTGCAACACGCTCGGAGAAGAAGGTTCAACAGAAGAAAATCAGCATTAATTATGAAGTCATTCATCGTATTATTCACCCTTATCTGCAGCGTTGCACTTGCCCAAGAGCCCTCAAGAATCTTGATTAAAGGTGGGAATTTGCACGTTGGAAACGGAGAAGTTTTTGAAAGCGCCGCCATTGGTATTGAAGATGGAAAAATCACCTTCGTCAAAAACGCATATGCCATCACAGTTAAAGAAAGTGACTGGGACACCATTATCGATGTAACTGGAAAACAAGTTTATCCCGGATTTGTTGCTCCCAATTCAACATTGGGCTTAACCGAAATTGATGCTGTTCGCGCTACGCGAGACTTCGATGAAGTTGGAACGTACAACCCACATGTTCGCTCTCAAATTGCCTACAACGTAGAATCCAATGTATTGAGCACTGTTCGATCCAATGGCATTCTTATCACGCAAGCAACTCCACGAGGTGGGATTATTTCGGGAAGTTCTTCCATCATGAAAACAAGTGGTTGGAATTGGGAAGATGCAACGATCAAACCCGATGATGGTATTCACCTGAATTGGCCATCGAGTGTGGAAGGTGGAGGCTGGTGGGCTGAACCAAAACCCAAGAAAAAAAATGAGAAATACGCCAAACGCAAGCAGGAAATCAGTGAGTTTTTTGAATTGGCAAAAGCGTATACTGCAGAAAAAGCGCCCGAAAATAAAGACCTTCGATTGGAGGCAATGCGCGGTTGTTTTAAGGGAGAAAAGCGTGTGTATATTCATGCAGACGAGCTTCAAGAGTTGGTAGATGTTATTGAGTTTGCCAAAGAGATGGAACTCGCTTACCCTGTAATTGTTGGTGGATACGATGCACATTTGATTACCGAATTACTGAAAGATTCAAAAGTTCCCGTGATGGTTGTTCGACCGCATAGTCTTCCCGAAAATGAAGAGGACGCAATTGACCATCCCTATAAATTGCCCGCTCTGCTTCACGAGGGAGGTGTAAAATTTTGCATTCAGAATGAAGGCGACATGGAAGCTATGAACGCCCGTAACATACCGTTTTTAGCAGGAACAGCAATGGCATACGGATTAAGCGAAGAAGACGCTGTAAGTGCTATTTCCTTGTGGAGTTGTGAGATTATGGGAATCGGTGAACAGTATGGTAGCGTAGAGAAAGGTAAATCTGCCACTTTCTTTGTTTCCGAAGGAAACGCACTCGACATGATGACCAACCAGATGGTATTCGGTATTGTAAACGGTCAATTGATTGAACCGACCAATTTCCAATATGAATTAATGGAAAAGTACTCGAAAAAGTACTCCGAAAAATAGGGCTTATTCGAAGTGCTCTCATGCGAAAAGATTATCGCTATTGAGTGGATTAATCCACACACTTTTTGAAAGTAATCGTGAATTAACTGTTTAATTTCTAGCATAATTCAATTATTCTGTTATCTTTTATAACATGAAGACATACATATACACTTTCTTATTTCTCGCATTTTTCACCGAACAGAGCTTTGCTCAAAGCATTAACATCCCTCAGACGATTGACGTAACTGAAGGGAAGGAACAACTCGATGATGTGGAGCGTAACGGGTTCAGCGTTGTGCTCGCTGGGAGTGAGAAAGACATTATAAAAGCATTTGAAGATTATTTAGAGGAACGTGACAAAAACTACGATTTGAAGTCATTCTTCAAGAAGATTTCAGCCGAAAACATTCTAGTTCCATCATTCAGTGAAAAGCATTTCAATTTGGACGCACAAGTTCGAGAAAAGGGGTCAACAATCACATTGTGGTACTGGGTAAACTTTGGCGGCGATACGTATCTGAACTCAACTGAGTATCCAGATGAAGCATCTAAATGCAAGTCACTCTTGAAAGACTTCGCCAAAGACTATTTTTCAGACTTCATCGAGAATGACCTGAGCGCAGCAAAAGAAACGCTTGAAAAATCTGAAGATAATTTAGACGACGTTATTGATGACATCTCCGACTTAACAAAGGATCAACAAAAAGAGAAAAAGAGTCGGGAAAAGATCGAAAAGAAAAAGCAAAAATTGGAGAGCAAACTGGCCGAGCTTAAAATTGACATTACCGAAAAGGATTCAGAACTTGAAAAGATCGACGCCGACCTAGACGTTTTATCAACTAAACTTAGCGCCAAAGAAGAGGCCAAAAAAGACATTGAACTGAAAATATCTCAACAACAGCGAACCCTGCAAGATTTGAGCAATAAGCTCAGCGCTATTAAAACCATGTAAACAAAAACTAGCCCACAAAAAAAGGGAAACTTTTACCAAGTTTCCCTTTTTAGTTTTCTAGAAGAATTTCGGGATTACATTCCCATGTCTTTTTTCGTTGACTCAACAGTTTTCGTTGTCATTTCTTTTCCGTCTTTAACAACTTCTTCTACTTCGTCTTTAGCATCTTCAACAGCGTCGCTCATTTCTTCTTTGGCTTCATCCATCATTTCATCGATTGCTCCACCTTCTTCTTGAGCTTCCTCCATAGCATCTTCCATTGCTTCATCCAACTTTTCATCAAGCTGGTCGAAAAGCTCGTCTACTTTTTGCTCTGCATCTTGTTCTGCGCTACTTCCACCGCATGCTGTCATTGCCATTCCCGCTGCGATTGCTGCAACGAACATAAAATTTCTTTTCATTTTTATCGATTTTGGTTACCACCGAAACTACAAAGAATTCAAGCTAAATAAAAGTGAATTTTATTTTTTGTGAATAAGTAGTGATTTTGTGAAAACTTGTCCATTCGAAATCAATCGAACCATGTAAGAGCCTTGATTTAACTCGCTGACGTCGAACTGATACTCTCCTGAGAATTCACCACCTTTCATCATCACACGACCAAGCATATCGACTACTTCAAACTGATCTACTCTACTCGATTCTAGTACCTGTATATGGACGATGTTCTCCGCTGGGTTCGGGTACATTTGCCAATTGAGCTGCGTCAAGTCCATCAAGCCATTCGTAACAGCTTGCGGCGCCGAAGTCGACGAGCAACCATATTCATCCGTGAGCATCACCGTGTAATCGCCCGAGACCGTTGGAACACAAACATCCAAGGTGTCGTCTGGTAAAACATTTCCGTCGAAGAACCACTGAATATCAGAATTTCCAGCGTTCATCACAATCAAATTACCAGAACTGTTCATGATGATTTCAGGAACAAAGGTACTATCACAGAATACGGCAAGCGTTGTATCAGAAAAACTCACACACCCATTAGAATTAATGGCTACCAAATGGTAATATCCAGAATTCTGAACGATGTGCGTAGTGTCTGTGGCTCCTGCAATCGGGCTTCCATTGAAGTACCACTGGTAGCTATCGCCAAAATTATTCGATGTTAAGGTATGAGGAATAGAATCCCATGTTACCGTCGGAACCGTTGGATAGCCACTAACGTGAACAGTATCCACTGAAACAACCGTAGGAGTCGGTAGAATTTGCTGGTATGAAATAGAATAATCAATCACTGACGTTCCAACTGCACATCCAACACATCCATTTAGATTTAAAGCAGCAACTCCCATGAAATCATCTGCTCCAAAACCAATTTCTCCCGCATCAGATTCCCAAATCTCGACTGTATACGAATTGGCAGGATCGAGCACGAGCGAAGTTGACCAACTGACAGGTGGATCGGTATCAGCAATCACTCCCGACTGACTAAACACAGCACCATTTTCATAGATAATGTAATAGGCATCTGCATTTTCGTACGACGGGAAACCTCCTCCATAATTGGACATACTCTGTATCGTCAAGTTTGTCATTGTATAGATTTCCAAGGTATCCAGCGTAGACCACGCTTCATAATTTACTTCATAATCACCTGGAGTTGAATAAATCTGCGGAACCGGGTTTTCTGCGGTAGATGTATTTCCATTTCCAAAATCCCATGAATAGGCCAGTAATCCGGGATTATTATTGGTAAAGTCAACTGTTTGAGGACTACAACCAGTCGCTCCAGCCATGCTGAACCCATTATTCGTAGTACTCACGCTAGCTGGCAATATTTCCATAAAGACGGAAAAAGACGTCGGAATTCCCGTAGCGACTGTTAAGTCGGCAATTACGGTAACATCCACATTGTATTGACCTGCAAGTAATGGCGTTCCATATACATTCACACATCCGTATTGATTCACTTGAGGATTGTAATCGCAGTTACTCGCAGCGTTATTACACTCCCACGACAAGCCGACAGGCAAAGAGATCGATAGAATATGAAAATTCGTAAAATCGAAGCCTTGTGTATCTAGAGGCAATACAAAGGTGATGTCTTCATCGTAAAATTGATTTACCATTCCTGATGGCATTGTATCCGGGTAAATTCCTGGGGATGTTTGTGAATAGTCGATATTACAAACTTGCGCGTTGCTAAACATTGGGAGCAAACACACGATAATCAGTAGTCGTTTAATCATGGCTTAACTTTAACATCACTAAGATATAGATTTTTCTTATAGGATCATTTAATTTTTAACTTGACTTTATGTTTAATGAATTAGTACCTTTGCCTAAACAAAATCACAAATCAAAAACATAAATATCATGGCATTTGAATTACCAAAATTAGACTATGCATACGATGCATTGGAACCACATATTGACGCTAGAACAATGGAAATCCATTACACTAAGCACCATCAAGGATACACAAACAAACTAAATACGGCGATTGCTGGAACTGACTTCGAAGGAAAAAGCATCGAAGACATCTTGAAATCGTGCGCTGACAATCCAGCTGTTCGTAACAACGGAGGTGGATTTTACAACCACGGATTGTTTTGGTCTGTAATGAGCCCGAACGGAGGAGGAACTCCTTCAGGAGACTTAGCAGCAGACATCGACAGTACATTTGGATCGTTTGACGCTTTCAAAGAAGCATTTTCTCAAGCAGCAGCAACACGATTTGGTTCTGGATGGGCTTGGTTGTGTGTAAATGATGGAAAATTAGAAGTGTGTTCAACAGCGAATCAAGACAACCCAATTATGGGAGTAGGATGTACTGGAACACCAATTTTAGGATTGGATGTTTGGGAGCACGCATACTACTTGAACTACCAAAACCGTCGTCCTGATTACATCAACGCGTTTTTCAATGTGATTAACTGGGCGAAAGTTTCAGAATTGTACGAAGCAGCAAAATAAGCTTGCTCCTTAAATACTTAAGACCTCCTCTTTTTTGAAAAGAGGAGGTTTTTTTATTGGAATTACTTTATCTTGACTACAAATTAGTTCAACATGAATTACTGGCTATCTATTCTCTTTTTTATTCCGTTTTTTTCCTCTTCTCAAGTGTGGGTAGATGAAGGTGCAACGTGGCATTACGATTACTGGAACATCTCAAGTGGTGGATTCTATCGATTAGAATATACACAAGACACCACGATGGGAGGTCAAGTATGTCAGCAGATTGAAACCAAAAAATATAGCTTCGCATCCGATCAGTCTGGAACGATTCAACTATTGGATTCAACCGAATTTCCCGATCAATTTACCTATGTTGTTGGCGACACCGTGTTCTATTGGAACGACAACCAATTCTTTACCTTGTTCAATTTTGGCGCAAGCATTGGCGATCGATGGCTCATAGGAACTACGAATCTACAAGGTTCAGGGTGTACGGATAGTTCATTTGTTGAAGTCACAAATACAGGGTCAATCAACATCAATTCATCTACTTTTCGGACAATTACTTTGGCAACGGTTGATAGTTCATCCATCGGTCTTTCGGGTGTATTTGTTGAACGCTTCGGATTTCTCGATCAGAACAGCGCTTTTCAACCTTTTCCACGTCAAATGAATTGTAATGGAGATATTGTTGAATATGATATACTCACTTTCAAATGCTTCGAAGATGATGCATTTACTTTGTTCAACCCTTCTGGCGAAGATTGCGAATACTACTTGACGCACCTCGATGTTGATGAAATACTGGAGGTCCAAGTGTCCGTTCAACCCAACCCATTCAGCGAGTGGATCGATATTTCGGCACCTCAATCGGGAACATTAATTATTTACGATTTTCAAGGAACAGAGGTTGAGTGTTTTCAGTACTCCAATTCAACGAGAATTAACCTTCCCCATGTAACAAGCGGAATGTATCTTCTTGTTTTTGAAGACGAATCAGGAACCGTTTACCGCAAACAAGCCCTAAAAATATGATGAACATACGTACGACGCTCGTAAAGCGAGTAATTCCCAGTATAGGTTTAGCACTTTTGATGTCTAGCTGTTCCGAGCACATTCCAAACAAACACGAACAACGGTACTTGAATGCGATTGATAGCTTGAAAATGTATCAAACGGCACCCTACCTCGAAAAGGAATTGGCTGCTAACGAAAAAACACGTGATTTACTCGAGTTATCTTACGAGGATTTCAAGGACAAATACGATTGGAACGATGAAGAAATGGATGTCTTTTCAGATATTATTCAAGGACACGTCCAAGTTGCGAAAATGTTAGATCGGGTGAATAATATTACGGAGGAGGAGTAAAACGTAACTTTTCCAAACGCCTTCGCTATAATTGAAAGTCACATCTATGAAACCAATCCCTTCCCTCCACAAATTATTTCTTTTTCCTTTAGCACTTTTGGTTTTTGCCCTGATTATCTCAGCTCAACGCGCTCCAATGGCCGAAACAGAAATGACGCTAAATGCAGCCATTTCATCTGGTACAATCGAAGCGGAAGCAGTTTCCATTGGTCGATATAGCGGTAAGTCGGTTAAGTTGGCAATAACCAATAACAGCAACAAAAAACTGAAAATCGTCGTTCCTGCTGGCACAACCTATGTTCCTGGTGAAGATGAAGAACAAACCTTAATTCAATTGAAAGAGGACTTCATTGTATTGGAACCCAATGGATCGAAAACACATATGATTGCCGCTTTTTGTACTGAAGCATCAGACATGAGTCCTTCGGATGGAGGGACGTTCAAAATTTCAAAAAACACCAACAAGAAATTGACCGATGCCATTGGGTACATCGCCGATAAGGACATTGACGGAAAATCGTTTCAAGATGCGGTTTGGGCAATTACAGACAACCGCTCTGTATCGCACATTCAACCAACTAATCCAGCAACACAGGAATTTAGAAAGTATGTTGCTGAGCTTACTAATCAAAAGAATACATGGTACACTTCTCCACAGCATCGAGTTGTGAATGAACAACGTCGAATTGTATCCCAGACCATTATTGTGCGCGGAAAAGTAGAGTTTCCTTCGGATGGAAAATCGATTATCCGTCAAGAAGTCATCGATAAAGATAGTATAGTACGCTTTGAAATGCCTCCAGCAACGCCGCGTAAATCTCAAAAAGTAACAATGGACTTCTCTGTTCGTGTACGTGGTTGGGAACCGGGAGAATACACACTACGCATCATGAAAGATGACGAAGAGATAAAAACGTATCCGTTTGTATTGAGTTAGGGGTATGACGCACGTCAATTGCCTCATTCAGTACACGCAATGCACGTGAACCATTAAATTAAAGGAATTAAAACGAGTTTTAGACAGTCTCTGGATCGAGTGCACGCACTTCTTTCACTTCTGGAGCGACTTTCTTCACTGCTTCTTCGAGTCCAGCTTTGAGCGTCATCATCGACATTGAGCAATCGCTACATGCGCCTAATAATCGCACAACGACAACAGCATCATCCGTAACTTCGACCAGTTCCATGTCACCACCGTCTGCGTGTAAAAATGGACGCAATTGCTCCATCGCGCTCATAACTTTTTCCTCTATGGCTTTCTTATCAATGGACATGTGCTTCTTTTTTATCTTTCATATTCTCAACGCGCTCAACAAAAGTAGTAACTAATTCATCAAACGCTTTAGCGACAGGACTATTTTCTTGGAATACAGCTGGTTTTCCAATATCTCCTGCTTCACGAACACCTTGCACCAATGGAATATGTCCCAAGAAAGGAACATTCATTCCGTGTGCTAAGTTCTTCGCACCATCACGACCAAAAATATAGTACTTATTCTCTGGAAGTTCTGCGGGTGTGAACCACGCCATGTTCTCAATAATTCCCACCACAGGAACGTTAATCGAATCCAATTTGAACATGTTCACCCCTCTTCGCGCATCTGCCAAAGCGACTTCTTGAGGTGTACTCACAATTACAGCCCCGTCTAACGGAACTGTTTGAATAAGTGACAAATGAATATCTCCTGTACCTGGAGGAAGGTCGATTAGTAGGTAATCCAACTTACCCCAATACGCATCGGTAAACATTTGTGTAAGCGCCTTCGAAGCCATTGCTCCTCTCCACACTACGGCATTGTCTTGCTCGGTAAAAAATCCGATCGACAACATTTTGATTCCATAACTGAGTACAGGATTGATTTTCGGCTGACCATCAACATCGAGCATGGTTGGACGCTCATTGACTACGTCGAACATGGTTGGCATAGACGGACCGTAAATATCAGCATCCACTATTCCAACGCGATATCCTGCTTTGGCCAATCCTCCAGCTAAATTTGCCGTAACTGTAGATTTTCCAACTCCTCCTTTCCCAGATGCAATTGCCACGATGTTCTTTACCTCTGGCAAGATTTTGCGATGTACCGCTTTTGCTTCGGCAGGCAATCCAACTACTGTAGATTCTACCTCGATATCATCACCGAATTCGCGCTTCAAGTTAAAATCCAATGCTTCTTGCATGCGTTTTCTTGCGTGCAAAGCAGGGTTTGACACAAACACTTTTAACTTGATTTTTGATCCTTCAATCGTTAATTCCTCCACCAAATTGGCAGAAACAAGGTCTTTTTTTAAATCTGGCTCTAGGATTGAACCTAGCACTTCCAAGACTTTTTCGCGAGATATTTCCATGGATTGGGTACTTTCTATGAAAGTAATTTTATTTGTTCGGCGCAAATGGCTTGAACGACTTGATCGACTTCGCCATTAATTCAACAATATGCTTTTCACATCCTTCCTGCGCTGTGGACAGGCCATAAATGATCTTATCGATCGTTTTTTGACCGTAAACGTGATATGATTTATGTTCAATTCCAACTTCCGGAGCAGCATGTTTGGATCCCGTCACCATCAATGTACGTTCGTACACGATCAGCTCAGGTTCATCAACAAGGTATTTGATTTTGAAGATTTTTTGATCCGCCAATTCCTTTTTCTTCTCCTTAACAAGATCATCTAGAATTCCGAAATCTTCGATCAACAATTGGAACTTCGGCCCCACGTTGATTTCCCATTTAAACGATTCTTCGTGCTTCACTTCAGGTCGAGTTGACGCTCCGATATTCGCTGTTTCATCAGGAAGAGAAATAACCGCTGGAATACCATGATCAGACAAGATGAAATCCTGAAATTCATAGTAATCATCATCAATGCTAACGTCTTGAGAATCAATTCCAGGTTTCTCTCCACCGCAATTTGTAAAGACAAACATCCCGAAAGCCATCGCTACTACGCCTGTAATTTTAATCAATACTGATTTAGACATTCTACTCTGATTTGATTCAACTTCCTATCAATGCCACTGCAAATATACGAAACCTTGGTGTTACTTATGAAGTTAACCCGTTAATCGTCTATTTGATCATTACTCCAACTTCTCCAAGAAGCGGAATCAGTTTCATGTTTTCTTCAGAAATTGATTCGGGTAGAAAGACAAACTTTTTATCGTACAGGGTTCCATCGACCCAAAAACTAATCCAGTATTCGTTCGCCAACCCAAATACCTCCTCCATAATAGGCTCAATTTTGGCTGCTTCTTGAGGCAACAAAACTTCGAGTGAATGTCTCAACTTTGATGTTCGAACGGTTTCTCCGGTAGTAAGGTTGTTTCCGTATCCCTGGCTTGTTACGATGATTCCCTCCATGATGTCTTCACGAAGATTTAGGAGGTATACATTATAGATTTTTTCATTGAGCTCATTCAACTGCTGAATCACGGCAAATGCCACTCCTTCAACTTTAGGCCCCAATAACTCTTCGCGCATAATCTAAAACTCTGTTTGCGATTTGATCATTTTTCCGAGCGCAATATATTGAAATAAATCAAGCGCATGTCCTACTTCATGACTGTTTTGTTGAATGTACTCTTTGTCATTTTTGAAGTGATCTGGAATCTCGAAGTTTGGCTTTCGTTTAGACCCGAGTCGAACGATCATTAAGTTTTCCTTGGGAATGGTGATGATGTACTGCCCTTTGATTCCACGATAGTAATAAACGGGGTTTGCCTTTCCAAAATACGTCCACACATGCAATCCATATCGTGTATTCGGAACACCTTCGGGCGTTTCCATCGAATTTGGTACCAGCATTTGGTCGTAATACCACTTTGGTATGATTTGTTCGTTCCCCACCTTTCCTTCATTCAGCAAAAGCGACCCTAGATGCGCATAATCTCTTGCCGTTGCATAGATGCAGCAGAACGCCTTTTCGTCTCCATTTTCATCATCTAAACTCCAATAAGCATCGTTTTTCGCTCCAATTTTCGACCAAATTTTTTCTTCAGCGTATTTTGTCAGGTCCATGCCTGTTGCTTCCTCAAGAATATAACCGAGCAATTGCGTATTGCCACTTTGATACTTGAATGTTTTACCTGGCTCCGAAATTAACTTTTGACTGAGTACGAGTTCCCGTAAATCCCAACCATAGTACGATTCTGCATTGTCCGAAAGGGGATTTTTACCACTTTCCGTCCAGTCGAGTCCTGATGCCATCATCAATAAATTTCTGATGGTAATCTTCTTTCGGTCATCATCGCGGAATTCAGGAATATACTTTGATGCACTTACATCCAAGCTTTCGATCTTGCCCTCATCAATCGCAATTCCAACTAAAATCGAAACGACTGTTTTCGCCATGGAAAATGAGTTACTACGTGTTTCATCCGAATGCTCATCCCAATACTCCTCATATAACAGCGTATCTCCCTTGAACACCAAAAATGCCTTTGTTTCCAAATCCTCCATGTAGTTTCGGAGGTCTTCAGAAATCCATTGAGAATTCAATTTGGGGTGTTTCTTCCAGTCGGTTCCTCCCTTTGCTTTAAGTGTTGCGTATTCGAAGACATCCAAATCGTAAATGGTCGGTCCCGTTTTCCCAACTAAATAGGTGCTTGCAATTCCTTTGTAAAGGTAAAATCGACCTGACAACAAGATGAAAGCATTGACCGAAATGAACACCGCAATAAACGTGAAAAGAAGAAATTTCCCAGTCTTTTTGAGGATACGTTTCATAATTTAGGAATAAACATAACTGAATTGCTCGGCCAGCTTCTTCTTGAGAACATCCGCCACTTCGTTCATATCAAGCTTATGCCCGAGTTCTTGTTCCATAGACGTAACCGCCTTGTCATCAATACCACACGGAATGATGTGCGAGAAATAGGACAAATCAGAATTGACATTGAAGCCAATTCCATGCATGGTTACCCAACGTGAGCTCTTGACTCCCATTGCACAGATTTTCCGTGGATTGTCTCCATCAAAATCAACCCAAACACCCGTCAAGCCGTCTACTCTCCCCGACTCAATTCCAAATTCTTTCAAAGTTAGAATGACTGCCTCCTCGAGGAAACGCAAGTATTTGTGGATATCCGAAAAGAAGTGATCCAGGTCAAAAATGGGATACCCCACAAGCTGTCCGGGTCCGTGGTAGGTGATATCTCCCCCTCGATTGATTTCGTAATACGTAGCGTCGTATTTCTTGAGTCCATCTTCATCCAACAGGAGGTTTTCCTTCGAACCGCTTTTCCCCAGTGTGTAGACATGAGGATGCTGACAGAAGAGCAAGTAATTCGGTGTTGCATCGCTGCGCTCACCATTGCGGATGTCAATTTTATGTTGAACCGTTTGCTTGAAAAGCTTCTCTTGAAAGTCCCACGCCTCTTTGTAATCGATAACGCCGAGATCTTTGAAAATGACTGTTGGAATGTTGGACATGGGTGATAAATAAACACTTCTGACTTCGGGTCCGCTCGGGTAGCACGTTCTTTAAAAGTTATGAGAACTGAGCGGAATCGAAGTCCCTATTTTTTTCTAAAACTTAGACAATTCGTCTTTCAAATAATCAATAATCTCAATATCAATTGGATCTGCTCCATTCAGCTCTGTAATATATAACGAAGCCCAATCAACAATATTGATGAAGTATATTGAACGCTCGATGCGCGATTTTCCTTTCGAGTGAACCGTCATCAAATGCTTTGTCTTTTTCGCAATGGTTTCTTTGGTAATTTCCAATCGGCGTCCGTTACGCGGGTGCACATCATCGGTTTCAAAAACCACTAGCGCAAAACGATCATCTCCACCGCCCCAACCAACGAGCTCGTTGTGGTTCATTTCAGGAATGGCATGACTCCAACCTAGATTCTTTCCATTTTCATTGAACTGTTGACGTGCTCGAACGAGTACTGGTTCATAATCCGTTGTTCCGTAAAAGATCGGCACATTTCCATGAACGAAATTGGCCATTTCACGTGCTATTTGACGAATTGAATCCTGTTCCGCCACAATCAAATCACGTGCTTTTTCCATCTCCGTTAAGCGCATGCGCGATGCCAATCCTAATTCTGAGAAGATGTGTAGCAATTGTACCAACGAGTATGCTAACGCAGCACGTGGTGGATTTCCACCTGGCACCACAATCACATCATATCCCTCCTCTTCACACAGCTCCTTTAATCTTCCTCCTGAGGTAATTCCGATCAATTGTCCACCTTTTTCCACGGCTTGAAGTACACTACTAATTGTCTCTTCAGTATTTCCTGAGTACGATGATCCAATTACCAACGTGTGTTTTGATACAAAGCCTGGAATTCCATAATCCTGAGCAAATGCAACTGGGATAGTAAGTTCATCTTCCAACCACTTTGCTACCAAGCGTCCGCCAATTCCAGAACCACCCATTCCACATATCAACACATTTCGAATCTCATGTTTCGGAGAGGCGATTTTCGCGTTAGAAGCAATTTCCATTGCCTCTGTAATGTTTTCGGGGAATGCTTCTATTAATGTATTCATATCTGCCATAACGGACGTAAAATTAAGGATTCGACTGCAAGTTAATATACTTCCTTCTTTTCTTCGAAAAATGACTCAATAAGTTTCAAAAAAAGACCAAAGAATTGAGTTCACTGTATGAGGAAATCGTAATTTTGCGTCAAACTTTGGGTATGAAATCAAAAACGGCAAAAGAAACCTGTGCTACTACTACAAAAATTGTTCTTCCCAACGACACGAATCCGCTCGGGAATCTCTTCGGAGGAGAGTTGATGGCTTGGATGGACATCATTGCTAGCATTTCAGCTCATCGCCATTCGAAACGAGTAGTGGTGACAGCTTCCGTAAATAATGTTTCTTTTCAGAAGCCCATCAAACATGGCTCAATCGTTACCTTAGATGCTAAAGTATCAAGAGCTTTCTCTTCTTCTATGGAAGTATTTGTGGATGTTTTCGTGGAAGATCGCGTTTCTGGAAAAATGCAAAAAAGCAACGAGGCCATTTACACGTTTGTTGCTGTTGATCAAAATGGTGGTCCGATTGAAGTGCCACAGTTGATTCCTGAAACTGAGGAAGAAAAAGAGCGATATGACGGTGCACTCCGCAGAAAGCAATTAAGTTTGATTTTAGCTGGGAAAATGGACCCGAAAGACGCTACTGAGCTGAAGAAATTGTTTTTAACAGAATAAGGCTCTAACTGGAAAATCAGTTGAACTTCTTGGCAATTGCACCGATGTCTTGTTTCATCATGCAATCAAAATGACCTTTTGGACAAGTGGCGTAGCCAATTTTAGAGCACGGACGGCATTTCAATCCTTTCACTTCGTGAATAGAGAAACTTTCTGAATCATTCGGTCGGTAGGGATACATTCCTAATTCTGGAACGGTATTTCCCCAAATTGAGACAATCGGTACGTCAAAGCACGCTGCAATATGCATCATGCCCGTGTCGTTTGTCACTACAACTCGACTTTGTTTCAAGATGCTCGCCGAACCGAGAATCGAATACTTTCCGCAAGAGTTCAGCACCTTCAGATGTTCAGTACGCTTGAGAATTTCATCACCTAGCTCCATGTCATCAGGCCCACCGATCAACACAACTGGCCCATCTATTTTCTCAATTAACTTAATCAACTGCTCCAAGGGCAATTGTTTCGTTCCGAATTTTGCACCAATCACAACACTCACGAATTGTTCCATATCGAGTTTCACCTCTTCCGATGCTGGAATGGGAAAATCACCTCGTTTTCCATCCGATTTCACGCCCAATGATTTCACCGCCTCAAAATAGCGATCCACCACATGCACGTCTGGCATTGAATTCTTTTTAAACTTCACCAATTGCCACTTCTCCCAGTTCAATTTTGGGAATCGTGTCGTTGGACGGCGAAGTCGCAAAGACAATGATCGTGTCCGCAAGTTATTGTGCAGATCAACAATGTGATCGTATTTCTCTTGCTTCAATTCAGATGTTACCTCTTTGATCGAAGATTGGATCGTAATCACTTTATCAATATTCGGATTGTGTTCCACCACCGATCGAAACGCAGATTTCGTCAAAAAGTGAATCTCGCCTTGCGGCAATTGCTGCTTCAAGCACCGTACAACTGAAGAAGTTAGCACGATGTCACCAATGGAGCTAAAACGAACAACGAGAATTTTCACGGGGTAAAGATAGGGCTATGATTTCATACTGAGGCACAATCCAACTCACTGTATCAACTTTCGTTAATTGCGTTTCACGAGTCGGCGCTGAACAGAATTTCCGCCAATCGTCTCGATTTCCACGAAATAAGTACCATTCTCGAATTCGGTTAAATCAATTTTATTCAACTCGTCCTCAAGCTTGAGAACCACTCGACCGAACATGTCATAAACCACAACAGACTCCAATTCAAGGCTGCTTATCAACTGAACTTTGCCCGTAGTTGGATTCGGAGCGAGGTTGATTTGATTCTCGATAGAATTTTCGCTCAACTCCAAATAATCGATCAAAAAGCACATCGAAGTATCAAAACAATTATCACTGTTTCGAATAATCACTTTGTAGTTGCCGTCCTGAGTTGCTGTATACGTATTCAATGTTCCGTTTTGCAATGTGACACTCGATTCGCAGTACTGCCATTCGTAGTTTGTATAACCTGAACTTGCGGTAATATCTGACAAATTCATAATGGAAAGCGTCGTATTAATGGATGTTGATTGAGTGACAAGCACTGTATCTGTGTTTTGACAACCTTGAGTACTTGTTGCTGTTGATACGAGTTCAGTTTGCGTATTAGACGGAACGAAATAATCCAAATTCACTAATCCGCCTGTCCATGTGACAGAACTATTACTGAACGCATTCAGCAAAAGCGAATCACCAAAACAAATTAAGGTGTCTGCTCCTGCGTCAATTATTGGCAAAGTATTTACAACAACATCTACCTGATCAGTGTTTGAACATCCATTTGTATCTGTTCCTGTTACTTCGTAGGTTGTTGTTCCGATTGTTGGGGTGAATGCCACGTCATCTGAAATTCCGTTGTCCCAAGCATAGCTTGTTCCGCCTGTACCTGAAAGGATGACTTGATCTCCATCACAAACTGTTTGATCTATTCCAGCACTAATTGTTGGCAACACATTCACGGTAACATCAACTTGATCGGTGTTTGAACAACCGTTCGCATCTGTTCCCATTACTTCGTATGTGGTAGTTCCAATTGCTGGAGTGAAAGCAATGTTATCTGAAATTCCATTATTCCACGCGTAACCTGTCCCTCCAGAACCTGAAAGCGTTACTTGATCACCTTCACAAATAGTTTGATCTACTCCAGCGTCGATTGTTGGTAACGCGTTCACGACAATATCAACCTGATCGGTGTTTGAACAACCATTCGCATCTGTTCCTGTTACTTCGTATGTGGTAATTCCAATTGCTGGAGTGAAAGCAATGTTATCCGAAATTCCATTATCCCACGCGTAACTTGTCCCTCCAGAACCTGAAAGTGTAATTTGATCACCATCACATATAGTTTGATCCAATCCTGCTTCAATGGCTGGAAGCACATTTACTACAATATCTACTTGATCCGTGTTTAAACAGCCGTTCGCATCAGTTCCTGTTACTTCGTAAGTCGTTGTTCCAATTGGTGGCGTGAACACCGTGTTATCCGAAACACCGTTATCCCAAACATAAATCGTCCCTCCTGATCCTGAGAGCGTGACTTGATCTCCATCACACACTGTTTGGTTCGTTCCAGCATCAATTGTAGGTAATGGATTAACGATTACATCTACTTGATCCGTATTCGTGCAACCGTTTACATCTGAAACATCTACAGAATACGTCTGCGTACCAACAGGCTGAACAAACGGAACTCCATCGCTTACTCCGTTGTCCCAAATTGGTGTTTCCGTAGTAACCGCCGATAATGTGATTTGATCTCCTTCACAAGAGAGAACGTCTTGACCTGCGTTAAGTGTTGGATTCGGGTGAACGGTAATTGTAAATGTTTCTGGATAGTAACCACAATTCAAACCACTGTATCCGAAAGAAGGAAGAATGTTAACTGTCGTTACCTCCGTAGAAGAAACTTGAGATGCCGTAAAAGTGTATGTATTCGTTGTAGGACCTCCCTGATAAGGAGTCGAAAAAATCGTATTTGACAAACCTACATTGGCATTAGAGCTCTGAATATCATTATCTATTACCGTTGTTCCACCCGATACAAAATAAACATTGGGATCAACAAAAGTATGATTTAGTTCGAAGCTAACTTGCTCTCCAGAACATACTTCAATATTACTAATAGGCTCAAGAAAAGGAGGGTCAACACAGTAAGACATCGCATACCCTACTCCGTTATTATTATAGGGAGAAGGAATAGCTTGAACAATTTGACCTGTTGCATCCATGACATCAAATGAAAATGTACTGTATATTTCATCGTTGCAATATATATCCTGAACGAATACGTATCCAGACGAATGTGGTCCTGACCATAAGTTAGCCCCAGTCGGGGAATAATAAAAAGGGCCCGCTTGCCCATCAATAACCAAATACAAATGACCGGCCTCACCAAAACAATAGGGATATTGTTCTTCTATTTCCGCACTAAGACTCGGAGCTGGACTACCAACCGTTCCACTCGCGCCTCCACCAGCGCCTCCGCCACATGCAGTACTCCCTATACAGTTGCAACACCCACCAGTATAATTCGGGCAAGAGCCCCAAAGCGTATCAAGCGTAAAGGTGTAATCACCTGGACATACCGAATCTAGGGTGATAATAGTGTCATAAACAATCAATGTGTCGTATTCGACTGGAAGTGGATTCACATCTAGTAAAAACATGAAAGAATCTGCCGCTGAAGCACCTTCAACCCACATCGTAATGGTTCCGTCGCACACCCCGTAGGCTGTACAATCCGTTGTAGTCATGAAAACATTCAGTGTTTGAGTATAACCGTAAAAAGCGGTAAAAAATGATAATAACAGGGTCAGGTAAAAGTGCCGCATACAGGGAGTCATATGTAAGTAATTCAAGTAAAGATACACAATACGCGATAAAAGTGCCAAACGATCGTTCTATCCATTACCATCAACCTCGCTAGCCAAACGAACAAACGAATTGAAAACACTACATTGCATTTCACACTATTCATTTGTTGCTGGGGGTGATTCTGTTCGTATCATTCAAAAGCGCAAACGCTCAAGGAAAAAGAATACGAAGCCATCAAATTAATCGGAATGCCACATCCCGGATTACTTGAATCGCAGTGGAATTATATGCGAACGCGACAGGTCGACCCTTCTCATTTGGAACGAAACGTGGAGCACTTTGCTCAAATATGGGAGTCATTGCTAAAACGTTGCGAGGTCAGTTCAAATTAATAACCTCCGAAATGTAACCCAACTTACAAATCAATTGAACTCCATTCATTAATTTTGTGCTATGGCAACGTTCAAAGAAATCATCAACTCAGAAAAACCGACGCTCCTCGATTTTCATGCTACGTGGTGTGGACCCTGCAAAACTCTTGCACCTGTATTGGAGGATGTCAAAAATGAAATGAAGGATTCCATTCGAATTCTCAAAATTGACGTGGACAAAAATCCCAAGGTTGCTGACAGGTACAAAATTCGCGGTGTTCCCACAATGATACTCTTTAAAAAAGGAGAAATTGTTTGGCGTGAGAGTGGAGCAATGGATAGAAAAACCCTCCTTTCAAAAATCAAAAACGCTATTTAAGAGAAGCCCTTCCCTTCCGAGTGTTTAACGTTTTAGTCTGAGTGCATGACACTTAAGATCAAAGCGATTAATGTGGTGCAATTTCAATAATTTCTACCCAAACTTGCACTACTCGCCATAAAAATCTACTTTTGCCCCCTCAAAATACATAACTATTACATTATGGAGCAAAATCTAATTTACATCCTACCGATTTTCGGGATCATTGGGTTGTTATACATGCTATTCTTATCATCTTGGGTAAAAAAACAATCCGCGGGTAGTGATAAAATGAAGAAATTATCAGGCTACATCGCAGATGGTGCGTTGGCATTCCTGAAAGCAGAATACAGAATGTTAGCTGTATTCGTAATTATCGCTGGAGCAGCGCTTGGAACATTGTCCGCTTTGGAAATGATTCCTGCTGGTTTGTTCATCGTGGTATCTTTCGTAATTGGTGCGGTTTTCTCGGCACTCGCTGGAAACATCGGGATGCGCATCGCTACGCAAGCAAACGTTAGAACGGCAGAAGCAGCAAAAACAAGTTTGCCAAACGCAATGAAAGTTGCTTTCCGTGGAGGAACAGTAATGGGACTTGGTGTTGCAGGACTTGCCGTATTTGGTCTTTCTTCTATTTTCATCTTCTTGGTGTTTAATGGTGGAGAAGGTGCTTCAATGGAAGTTATTTTGGAAACATTAGCAGGATTCTCACTTGGAGCTGAGTGTATCGCATTGTTCGCCCGTGTGGGTGGAGGAATCTACACGAAAGCTGCCGATGTAGGAGCTGACTTAGTAGGAAAAGTAGAAGCTGGAATTCCAGAAGATGATCCACGTAACCCTGCAACAATTGCAGATAACGTAGGTGATAACGTTGGTGACGTTGCCGGAATGGGAGCTGATTTGTTCGGTTCGTATGTAGCAACAATGTTGGCAGCAATGGTACTTGGAAACTATTTGATTCAAGGAATACCAGGATACACTGACAGCTTCGGAAACATGGGACCTATCTTGATGCCCGTTTTGATCGCAGGAGTTGGATTGATCTTCTCTATCGTTGGAACATGGGTAATTAAAATTAAAAACAACGACGCAAAAGAAAAACAAGTACAAGGAGCTTTCAACCTTGGAAACTGGGGATCGTTGGTTCTTACAGCAATTGCTTCATTCTTCATCATTAAATGGATGCTTCCTGCAACAATGGAAATGGAATTCTTCGGAGAAGGAATGAAAACAATTGGTTACAACCGCGTGTTCTATTCTGTATTGATCGGATTGGCTGTAGGTGGATTGATTTCTATGTTGACTGAGTACTACACAGCAATGGGGAAACGTCCAGTAATGGGAATCATCAAAAACTCATCAACAGGTGCAGCAACAAACATCATCTCAGGATTGTCATTAGGAATGATGTCAACAGCAGCTCCAATTATCCTTTTCGCTGGTGCGATTTGGGGAGCATATGCATGTGCTGGTTTCTACGGAGTAGCAATTGGAGCATCAGCAATGATGGCGACAACAGCGCTTCAATTGGCTATCGACGCATTCGGACCAATTGCAGATAACGCAGGAGGTATCGCTGAAATGTCTGAATTAGATCCTGAAGTTCGTGAACGCACAGATATCTTGGATGCTGTTGGTAACACAACTGCTGCCGTAGGTAAAGGGTTTGCAATTGCTTCTGCAGCATTGACTGCTTTGGCATTGTTCGCTGCTTACGTAACATTTACAGGAATTGACGGAATTAACATCTTCAAAGCAGACGTATTGGCGGCCTTGTTTATCGGTGGTATGATTCCAGTAGTATTCTCAGCAATGGCAATGAGCTCTGTAGGTAAAGCTGCCATGGCGATGGTGAAAGAAGTTCGTCGTCAATTCAAAGACATCCCTGGAATTATGGAGGGAGAAGCTGAACCAGAATACGAAAAATGTGTTGACATCTCAACGAAAGCTGCATTGAAAGAAATGATGCTTCCTGGAATCATCACAATCGTTACGCCAATTATCGTTGGGTTCGCAATGGGTGCAGAAGCACTTGGATCGTACATGGCTGGTGTAACTGTATCAGGTGTTCTTTGGGCAATCTTCCAAAACAACGCTGGTGGTGCTTGGGATAACGCTAAGAAATCTTTCGAAGCAGGAGTTATGATCGACGGAGAGATGACGTACAAAGGTTCTGAAGCACACAAAGCGGCAGTAACTGGAGATACAGTTGGAGATCCATTCAAAGATACTTCTGGTCCTTCGATGAACATCTTGATCAAATTGACATGTTTGGTAGGATTGGTAATTGCTCCAATCTTAGGAAATGGACATGCTGGTGGAGATCACGGAGCTGCAGCTACACACTGCAAGTCAATAACAGAATGTGCTGCTTCTTGCGATAGCAAAGGTCAGAAAGATGCTGCTGCTTGTCACGACAAAAAAAGCGATAAAGGAGCATGTTGTTCTAAAGATGCTAAAGCAAAATGCGACATGTCTAAATGTTCAGAAATGACAAAAGATGAGTGCGCTGCAATGTGTGATGCAAATGGATGTTCTCCTGAGCAAAAAGCACAATGCATGGCAATGTACGACGATGAAGGAAAATACATCGGAGCGTCTGAAGAATAAGACACTTTCCGTAATATAATTGAAAGGCTTCAGTCGTTTGACTGAAGCC
>JABXHO010000120.1 GCA_013373595.1 Flavobacteriales bacterium
AGGACAATAACTACGAGGATAATCGCTACTTGGCGTCATTTGCGGGGTATTTCCCAGCAGACAATCCGATTTACTCGTGTATCGTCGTGGTGACGGGTCCAACTGAGGATATCTACGGTGCGGTTGTTTCGGGGACGGTTTTTACGGCTATCGCGAATAAGGTTTACGCTTCAAGTTTGGCGTATCACAAACCAGTAAATGAAGGAGCGAAGCGTCAAAAAGGAATTCCACAAACGAAAGTGGGGAACCGAAAGGATTTGATTGAATTGTTCGATCGTTTCCGAATTCCATACGCATCACTAACGGATAAAGAATACGGAATTGTCCGCGAAGAAAACGAAAAGGCGGTTATCGAACGACGATATGTCGGAAGGGAAACTGTGCCAAATGTTGTCGGGATGACGGCAAAAGATGCAGTGTATCTCATCGAATCAACAGGGATGAATGTACGCATGGAAGGATATGGGCGTGTGGTTAGCCAATCGATTAAAGCAGGAACAGAAGCAGCACCGGGTGTTGTGATAAAAATTGAATTGAAGTAATGAAAACAGTGAAAGACATATTATATGGTGTGCACATTCTTGGAGTGAGTGGCTCAACCATGGTGGATGTGGATCACTTGACGTTTGATTCACGAACGGCGAGAAAGGGCTCAATGTTCTTTGCGATAAAGGGTGTTGCAGCAGATGGTCACGATTTCATTCCTCAGGTTATTGAAAACGGTTGTAAAGTCATTGTTGTTCAAGGTGAGGATTTAGACCGTCGACTGAGCGGAGTTGAAGTCGAAGGAGTCAACATTATCCAAGTAGATTCTACGTCAAACGCTTTGTCTATTGTGGCGCACAATTTTTATGGAGAGCCTTCGCGCTACCTGAAGTTAATCGGTGTTACTGGAACGAACGGGAAAACAACCATTACAACATTGTTGTACAATCTTTATACGGCGCTTGGGTTCCAAACAGGATTGATTTCGACGGTAGTCAACAAGATTTGCGATCGTGATATTCCTGCAACGCATACTACGCCAAATCCAATTGCGCTCAACGAGTTGTTAGCGGAAATGGTAGAGGAAGGAGTTTCGCACTGTTTTATGGAGGTAAGTTCACACGCGATTCATCAACAACGAATCGGAGGACTTGTGTTTGCAGGCGGGGCGTTTACAAACATTACGCACGACCACTTGGATTATCACAAAACATTCAAGGAGTACATCCATGTGAAAAAAGCTTTTTTTGATGGTTTGCCCAAAGAGGCGTTTGCATTGACGAACGCGGATGATAAAAACGGAATGGTGATGCTTCAAAACACCAAAGCGAAGAAGCGCACATACTCCATGAAGTCGATGTCTGATTACAAAGTAAAAGTGTTGGAAAATCAATTCTCGGGATTGGTGATTTCAATCGATGGAATGGAATTGTGGACACGTTTGATCGGTGATTTCAATGCGTACAACTTATTGTGTGTGTACGGAATTGCTTCTGAATTGGGTGAAGATCAAACGGAAGTTCTAACGGAGTTGAGTAAGCTGAATTCTGTTGAGGGTAGATTCCAATATGTACGTAGCGATTCAGGAATTACCGCAATTGTGGATTATGCACACACGCCAGATGCACTACAAAACGTATTGAAAACGATCGAGAATATTCGCACGCGAAATGAAACGGTATTCACTGTTGTGGGGTGTGGTGGCGATCGTGATAAAACAAAGCGACCAGAAATGGCGTCCATCGCGTGTGATTTGTCGGATCAAGTGATTTTGACTTCAGACAACCCTCGATCGGAAGATCCAAATGCCATCATTGAAGATATGATGGAAGGAGTGGATGGAACACAGTTTAGAAAAACACTTTCAATTGTCGATCGTGCACAAGCAATAAAAACGGCGGTGGCGATGGCAGATACGAATGATATCATCCTGATCGCGGGAAAAGGACATGAAAAATACCAAGACATCAAAGGAGTAAAACACGACTTCGATGACATGCAAACAGTAGTTGAATTATTTAAAAAACTGAATAAATAATGTTAGTCTATCTATTTGATTATTTACAAGAATTGAATTTCCCTGGGGCGGGATTGTTTCAGTACATCTCTTTCCGTGCGGGGATGGCACTGATCACTTCCTTGATTGTCTCAGTTATTTTTGGAAAACGCATCATTCGAAAATTACAGCGTCAGCAAATCGGTGAAACCGTTCGTGATTTGGGGTTGGAAGGACAATTGGCAAAAACAGGAACGCCAACAATGGGTGGAATCATCATTCTAAGTGCGATTCTTATCCCAACAATCTTATTTGCGAAACTGCACAATGTCTACGTAATCACGATGTTGCTAGCAACGGTTTGGTTGGGAGCAATTGGATTTATTGATGACTACATCAAAGTCTTCAAAAAGAATAAAAAAGGACTCGCTGGAAAATTCAAGGTAGTTGGACAGATCGGTGTAGGTGTGATCGTGGGAAGTATTCTTTATTTCCATCCTGATGTGAAAGTGCACCAAGAGGTAGCGTCAGATTACAAATTGGCTCCAAATGAAAAGGTGGTGTCTGAAATGCACGTGCTCGATCAAGAAGAAACGGAAGACACGAAGTGGATCGAAACGGACGCAATGACAACGACGGTTCCTTTCATTAAGCAAAACGAGTTCAACTACAACTGGCTCGTTGGAAATGATTGGAGCAAGCAATACGGATGGCTTTTATTTATCCCGATTGTGATTTTCATTGTAATTGCCGTGTCGAATGGAGCGAATATGACCGACGGACTGGATGGTCTCGCGACAGGTTCTTCGGCAATTATTGGGATTGCGCTTGCGGTGCTGGCATATGTCAGCTCGAATGCAAAATTCGCGGATTACCTCGATGTAATGTATATCCCGATGGCAGAAGAACTCGTAATCTTTATTGCGGCATTCGTTGGAGCGTGTATCGGCTTCTTGTGGTATAACTCGTTTCCTGCACAGGTTTTCATGGGAGACACGGGAAGTTTGGCACTTGGAGGAATTATTGCGGTGTTCGCGATCTCTATTCGTAAAGAATTGTTGATTCCTGTTTTGTGTGGAATCTTCTTGATTGAGAATTTGTCCGTTGTGCTTCAAGTAGGTTGGTTCAAAATCACGAAGCGAAAATACGGTGAAGGCCGAAGAATTTTCCGAATGGCACCTCTCCATCATCATTACCAGAAAAAAGGATTGCACGAAGCGAAAATTGTCGCGCGATTCTGGATTGTAGGAATTCTACTCGCGGTATTCACCATTGTAACATTGAAATTGAGATAGTGTCAACAGAAAAACGACATATCACAATTTTGGGCGCCGGAGAAAGTGGCGTTGGAGCAGCTGTCTTGGCGAAAAAGATGGACTGGGAGGTCTTTGTTTCTGATTTCGGAACAGTGAAACCAAGTTTTGCGGAAGAGTTGAATCAACTTGGAGTGAAATGGGAGCAAGGACAACACTCGATGGAGGAAATCCTGAAAGCAGAACTCGTAATCAAGTCTCCTGGAATTCCAAATACAGTTCCAGTGATGAAAGCGATCAAGGAGAAAGGAATCAAAGTGATTTCTGAGATCGAATTTGCGGGATACTACTCGGATGCTAAAACGATCTGCATCACGGGAAGTAATGGAAAAACAACGACAACCATGCTAACGTATCACATCCTTAAAAAAGCAGGAGTGAATGTTGGTTTGGCAGGAAATGTAGGAGAAAGCTTTGCGAAGCAAATTGCAAGCGATGAAGTGAAACATGATTGGTACGTGCTCGAGTTGAGTTCTTTCCAATTGGACGATATGTACGAGTTCAAGGCGGATATCGCAATGTTGCTGAACATCACGCCAGATCACCTCGATCGCTACGACTACAAAATGGAAAATTATACCGCTTCGAAATTCCGAATTATTCAGAATCAAACCGAAGCAGATTGGTTCATCTACAATGCAGACGATCCAGTTATTACAGAAACAATAAACAACACAACAATCGCCGCAAAACAAGCGCCTTTCTCATTGAAAAAGGAAATCGCGCTCGGTGGTTATGCAAACAGCAAACAAATAACAATAAACATAAACGATCAACTCACAATGGGAATTCACGAATTAGCTTTGAAGGGTAAGCACAACACCCAAAACTCATTGGCGTCAGGAATCGCTTCTCGAATTTTAGAAATCCGCAAGGAATCTGTTCGAGAGAGCTTAACTGACTTTGTCAATGTAGAACACAGATTAGAATTTGTGGCAAAAGTGCACGGAATTGAATTTATCAACGATTCAAAAGCAACAAATGTAAACTCAACATGGTTTGCGCTCGAATCAATGGAGCGACCAACAGTATGGATTGTTGGAGGTGTCGATAAAGGAAACGATTACTCAGAACTTTACGAATTAGTTGCTGATAAAGTGAAAGCGATTATCTGTCTCGGGAAAGATAACTCGAAAATCATCGAAGCTTTTAACGGTAAGGTGGAAACAATTGTAGAAGCAAGTTCTGCGATGGAGGCTGTAGCTTACGGTTACCGCTTGGCAAAGAAAGATGAAACGGTCTTGTTGTCTCCGGCATGTGCAAGCTTTGACTTGTTCGAGAGCTACGAAGAAAGAGGAAACGAATTTAAAAAAGCAGTAAAACTCCTATAAGATGCAAAAAGTAGAGCGATCATCAGCAGAACAATTGAAGCAGGCTAGAAGGGCAGGCTTGGAAGAAGTGAAAATCAACGCTGCACTTTGTCCACATGGCAAGGTGGCAGGAATGGATGTCTTTTCATGGGTGAATCCCGACATCGAAGCGTTGAATGCAATGATTGCCTCTATGCCGTATAAAGTGATCTGGGCTGCAACAAGTGGGCAGGCTAGAAAGTTTTGGGAGTTGAACGGTGAAGGGTTGAAACGCATTGAAACATTGGTGGTCTACGATTCTGGACAAGTTCACACGGAAAAATGGTTCTCTTCTTTTGCGAACGTTTTATGTGTGGATGGTGCAGATAATGCATTGATGCTAGTGGATAAGGTGCGCTCTGAAAAGCGTGCTTTTGTGTGGACCTTGCCGCAAGATAATTGGACAGAAATTAAAGCTGAATTGGAGAATCATCTTCAAACGTGGAAGTAATTAATGGATAAGATTTTTGAATATTTAAAAGGAGATCGCGTCATCTGGGTGATCACGTTGTTGCTAATGACTTTTTCATTGGTGACGGTGTATAGCTTTGTTCCTATTCTGGTGAAAGTGGAAGGAGGAACGCCGTTTAAATATTTGTTTAAGCACTTGATTTACGTGGGGATTGGACTGGGAGTGATGTACTGGATGCATCGCAAAGATCCCAAGTACGTCTCTAAGTTGTCGAAGTTTGCGTTTTATTTGGCTGTCGCGATACTGCTCTTTACCATGTTCTTTACGGATGATGTCAATAATGCCAAGCGTTGGGTGAAGGTTCCGTTTGTGGGGCTGACGTTTCAGGCGTCTGACTTTGCACGTCTGGCATTGATCGTTTATGTGTCGAGATTACTCGTAAAGAAAAAGGGCAAATTATCAGATTGGAAAGAGGGTTTTTTACCTGTTGTTATCCCTATTGTTATTATTTGTGGGTTGATTGTGAAGGATAACTTTTCAACAGCAGCGATCTTGTTTGCTGTAAGTCTGGCGATGTTATTTTTGGGGCGCGTGCCGTTCAGTCGAATTGCTGCATTAATCGGTGGAGGAGTGTTAGCGCTCGCAATGATTGTTTTGGTGCACAAAGCGGCGCCTCAATTGAATCTATTGCCTCGATACACAACATGGGAAAATCGCTTCTTTAATCACGTGGATGACAAAGAAAATGTCATTGAAAATGCGCAAGTGGCTAATGCACAGTTGGCCATTTATGAAGGAGGACCATTGCTTGGGCGTGGACCAGGAAAAGGAAAGCTGAAAGGATACATTCCTGAAGCATATGCCGATTTTTACTATGCGAGCTTTGTGGAAGAATTTGGGTTGATCTCAGCTGTGGTGCTTGTGTTGCTCTATCTCATTTTATTGTATCGCATTATGCGAATCGGTTTAAATTCCAATAATATCTTCCATACCTATGTCTGCATCGGAATCGGAATGCTGGTGATGAGTCAGGCTCTGGTGAATATGATGGTTTGTACTGGAATTTTCCCAGTAACCGGACAAAACATGCCGCTTTTGGCAATGGGAGGTTCAGCAATGATGATGACGTCTCTCAGTCTGGGAATTGTACAGAGCATTGCACGACAACAAGAAAAAGCAAAAGTAAAAAAGGAGAAAACAGAAAATAAGATAGAACCAATTTTGGCAACAGAATAACAAATGATTTCCTCGCTCTCGGCTCTGCTGGATCATCGGAAGATAGAATCTGCGGACCGAACGGAGTCGAAGTCCAACAATCCAACAATCCAATGATTCAACAATCCAAAAAAATCCAAAAAGCCATAATATCAGGTGGAGGTACAGGAGGTCATATCTTTCCTGCGATCGCCATTGCAGACGAAATAAAACGTCGAAATCCCAATGCTGAAATATTGTTTGTTGGAGCGGAAGGGAAAATGGAGATGGAGAAAGTACCTGCGGCAGGTTACGAAATCAAAGGATTGCCAATAGCGGGGTTTCAACGAAAGTTCACGTTTTCAAACTTCTTGCTTCCGTTCAAAATTGTCGGAAGTATGATTAAGGCGAGAAAGATCGTGAAGTCGTTCAAGCCTGAAGTGGCTGTTGGAGTGGGAGGTTACGCAAGTGGTCCAACGTTGAAAGCAGCGACAATGATCGGTGTGCCATCAATGGTGCAAGAGCAAAACTCGTTCCCTGGAAAAACAAATAAAATTCTTGCCAAAAGTGTTCAAACGATTTGTGTGGCGTACGAAGGGTTGGAGCGATTTTTTCCGAAGTCAAAAATTGTATTGACGGGAAATCCGACGCGTCGAGAAATGGTTTCTACCGAAGGTAAGGAGGTGGAAGGCTATGATTTTTATGGATTCGATCCTTCGAAAAAGACGGTGTTGATCATTGGAGGAAGTTTGGGGGCAAGAACGCTGAATGAAAGTGTGATTGCAAACCTCGAAAAATTGAAGCGATCGGGTGTGCAAGTGTTGTGGCAATGCGGGAAATTGTACCACGATAAATTGCAAGAAGAATTGAAAAATACCGATCTCGGTTCGATTAAAATGGTGCAATTCATCACGCGAATGGATTTGGCGTACGCAATTGCAGATGTGGTGATTTCTCGTGCAGGCGCAATTTCCGTTTCTGAGTTATGCCTTGTGAAAAAGCCAACAATCTTGGTACCGTCTCCAAATGTAGCGGAAGATCATCAAACGAAAAATGCCATGGCATTGGTGGAGAAAAACGCAGCTGTATTGGTGAGAGATGTGGAAGCAAAAGAGAAGATGATTGATGAAGTGTTGCACTTGCTTTCCGATGAAGCGAAATGTGAGACCTTGAGAATGAACATCACGTTGCTCGGAAAACCGGATGCTACGGCGTCAATTGTAGATGAATTGGAAAAATTAATAAAATAGGTGACGCAAGAAATGCAACATATCACTTCGTTTGATCGAGCTTATTTCATCGGTATCGGTGGGATCGGGATGTCTGCTCTTGCGCGTTATTTCAATAACAAAGGCTGGAAGGTTGCAGGTTACGATAAAACGCCTTCGCCAATTACAAAAGCGTTGGAGGAAGAAGGAGTTTCTGTTCACTTCGAAGATTTGGGTGAGCATTTACCGTCAGATTTTCTAGACCGTGAAAACACATTGGTGATTTATACGCCGGCAATCCCCAAGGAGATGAAGGAATTGGTTTTCGTACAGTCGAGTGGTTTTGTGGTGAAGAAGCGTGCCGAAGTCTTGGGGATGATCACGCGCGATTCGAAAGCGCTTGGTGTTGCAGGGACGCATGGGAAAACCACAACAAGCACGATGTTAGCTCACATTTTGAATGAATCAGATCTGGGTTGTAATGCATTTTTGGGTGGAATTGCAGCCAATTTCAATTCGAATTTTGTGTCGCATCCAACAAGCGAATGGACAGTAGTTGAGTCGGATGAGTTTGATCGCTCATTCCTTCAGTTGACACCTTTTGCATCAATTGTAACATCAACGGATGCGGATCATTTGGATATTTACGGCGATAACTCAGAATTCTTGGAGGGATTCAAGTCCTACGTAAACTTGATTGATCCAAATGGATTTGCTGTACTTCATAAGGATATCGAGTTCAGTGTGAACAACGAAATTCGCTACGGTTTGGAGTGTGATGCTGATTTTTCAGCGGCAAATCTTCGCGTAGAAAATGGCGCATTCTTCATGGATGTACAAACACCAAAAAGTGATTGGCAAGCGGTTGAGTTGGGCGTTCCAGGGACACACAATGCGGAAAATGCGTTGGCGTGCATTGCTCTGGGTGTTCAGTTAGGCTTGTCGGAAGAAGTGTTACGAGCTGCGCTGAAATCGTTCAAAGGTGTGAAGCGTCGCTTCGAGTATCATATTCGCAACGAAAAGAAAATTTATATCGATGATTACGCGCATCATCCAACGGAAATCAATGCACTATTGAATTCGGTTGATTTAATGTATCCCAATAAACGGGTTCTAGGCATTTTTCAACCGCATTTGTTCTCGCGTACACGCGATTTCTTTGGTGAGTTCGCAAAAGCCCTCAGTCGATTGGATGAAGTGGTACTCTTGCTAATTTATCCAGCGAGAGAATTGCCCATCGATGGAATCACAAGTGAAGCGCTTTTGACGGAAGTGCAAGCTTCGAAAAAGTCGGTTTTGTCACCTTCTGAAGCGGTTGAATACGCTGCGTCATCAGATTACGATGTGATTTTAACAATTGGAGCAGGCGATATCGATCGTATTGTTTTACCACTAAAAGCGGAACTAGAGAAATATGGCTAAGTGGATTAAAATAGCGTTGTGGGGTATTTTCACCATTGGTGTGATTGTACTGTTGGTGGTTGTGCGAGGTATCCAAAACGAGCGTGTTTTGGAAGAACCAGAAATCATCGTGGAGAAAATTGGAGAAGATCCATTTTTGACGGAACAGGAACTTTTAGCAAAGCTTGAATTGGAAGGTTTGTTTCGAAAAGGAATGCGACGAGAAGACTTAAAGCTTGAGGCAATTGAGAATTACATTTCTGGAATTTCTCAGGTAGATGAAGTTAAAGTATACACGCGAATTGGTAACGATTGGGAGATCAAAGTAAAACTGAAAAGACCCGTAATTCGCGTGTTCAATAAGTACGGAGAAAGCTTCTATCTGGATGAGGAAGGAGTGATTGTGAAAACCACGCCCTCGCACACCGCAAGAAGCATTGTTGCCAGTGGCGAAATTTTTGATCGAATTGACGGAGAATCAGTGCCTGACATTATTAACAACGATTCTTTGATAAGTATTCGAAAGCTCGATGATATCTATCGAATTTCCAATTATGTTTGCTATGATCCCTTATTCCGTTCTTTGATAGGGCAAATTTACCTAGATAAGAATGGCGATTTTACACTAGTTCCGCTGGTTGGGGATCAAAAAATCGTATTTGGAAAGGCCAATTCGGAGAGTGAAGTGAAAGCGAAGTTTGAGAAGCTACGCACATTTTATCATGAAGGAATGCCATACGTTGGTTGGGAAACCTATTCCGAAATTAACGTCAAGTACGACGGACAAATAGTATGTAAACGAAAAACTGACCGCTAGTCTCGATTCTCGATTTTTATCGATGTTGGGGTTAGTGAACAAGGACGAATAAGATGAGTAAGATAATTGTAGGATTGGATATTGGGACAACAAAGATCGCTTGCTTTGTGGGTCGCAAAAACGAACATGGGAAAATTGAAATTTTGTCAATGGGGAAAGCCGAGTCACTTGGGGTGATGCGCGGTATGGTGTCCAATATCGACAAAACAATTCAGTCAATTACAACTGCAGTGACCGAAGCGCAGGATCGCATTGAGGGTGAGTTGAAAATCAATACGGTAAATGTTGGTATTGCGGGACAACACATCAAAAGCATTCAGCATCGCGGAATTCACATGCGAACAAATCTAGAATACGAAATTTCTCAAAAGGATATCGATCACTTGGTGGATGATATGTACAAATTGGCAATGCCACCAGGTGAGCAAATCATCACGGTACTACCGCAAGAGTACATCATCGATAGCGAACAAGGAATCAAAGATCCAATCGGAATGTCTGGCGTGCGCTTGGAAGCAAATTTCCACATCATTACAGGCAATGTTGGCGCTTCAATGAACATTCACAAGTGTGTGGAACGTTCAGGTTTGAAGGTGAAAGACATCATTTTGGAGCCTATTGCATCTGCTGATGCCGTGTTGACGGACGAAGAGAAGGAAGCAGGTATCGTATTGGTGGATATCGGTGGTGGTACCACGGATGTAGCGATTTTCCATGAAGGAATTATTCGTCATACAGCAGTAATTCCATTCGGCGGTAATGTGATTACCGAAGACATCAAGGAAGGATGCACAATCATGAAACGTCAAGCTGAGAAGTTGAAGCAAAAATTCGGTTCTGCATTGGCTAGTGAAAGTCAAGAGAACGAAGTTGTGGCAATTCCAGGTTTGCGTGGTCGTGCTCCGAAGGAAATTACTTTGAGAAACTTGGCGAGTATCATTCAAGCGCGCATGGAAGAAATCATCGACCTCGTGCACTATGAAATTCGCAACTCAGGATACGAGAAGAGATTGATCGGTGGAATCGTTGTAACAGGAGGTGGATCACAATTGAGACACATCACACAATTGTTCGAGTACGTTACAGGAATGGATACGCGTTTGGGATACCCAACGGAACACCTTGCGAACACAAACACGGAAGCAATGATGAGTCCGATGTACGCAACAGGAATTGGTTTGGTGTTGAAAGGATTTGAAGATTTGGAAAAACGCGCAACGATCAAAAAAGAACCAGAAGCAGCAAGCTCAGGAGAAGTGAAAACACATTCTGAGAAAACACGCGGCTCTTTCTTCGATACAATTATCCAGAAAGGAAAAACGTGGTTCGCAGAAGAAGATTAAAAGAGAATGGGTTTGACTCCGCTCGACCCGCGAAAATTATCCGTTGACTGAGTGCGGTGCATTGAGCTTGTTGAAGTGGAGACGAAGCTAACGGATTATAGAATACAACTAGAATAGCAACAACAAAGAAAAGTAGAATTATGGATTTTGAATTGCCAAAAGGAGACCCTAATTCAATCATTAAAGTGATTGGTGTAGGTGGAGGCGGTGGAAACGCTGTGAATCACATGTATGACATGGGGATTAAAGGAGTGGATTTTGTAGTATGTAACACAGACTTGCAAGCATTAGAAATCTCACCAGTTCCTCATAAAATTCAATTAGGACCATCTTTAACAGAAGGTCGTGGTGCAGGATCGCTTCCTGAAATTGGAAAAAACGCCGCGGTGGAAAACATCGAGGAGATTAGAGAATATTTAAGTAAAGATACCAAAATGGTGTTCGTAACTGCTGGAATGGGTGGTGGAACAGGTACGGGTGCAGCTCCTGTTATTGCACAAGTAGCGAAAGAATTAGGAATCTTGACGGTTGGAATTGTAACGGTTCCATTCAACTTCGAAGGAAGAAAAAGACGCATGCAAGCCGAAGAAGGTTTGGAAGCGATGAGAAGTAGCGTAGATACTTTGTTGGTAATCAACAATGAGCGTTTGCGTGAAATTACGGGGAATTTGTCCATTACGGATGCATTCTCTCAAGCAGATGATATTTTAGCAACAGCAGCACGTGGTATCGCAGAAGTAATTGCGGTAACAGGAGCGATCAACGTTGACTTCAATGATGTAAACACGGTGATGAAAGATTCTGGTGTGGCAATCATGGGTAGTGCTCACGCTGAAGGTGACAACCGTGCGTTGAAAGCAGTTGAAAAAGCATTGGAATCTCCATTGTTGAATGATAACGATATCAGCGGTGCGGAATACGTATTGTTGAACATCACTTACGGTGATCGTGAAGTGTTGATGGACGAAATCACGGACATTACGGACTACATCCAAGATGCTGCCGGTTCTACGGCTGACGTAATCTTCGGTCATGCAAAAGACGATGATTTAGGAGATAAGATCAATGTAACGGTAATCGCAACTGGATTTGCATCTTCTCCGTTAACAGGATTCGAGAAAGCGCCAAAGCGCAACGTAACGACTTTGGAAGAAGATAAAGGGACGGAAATCAAAAAGCCAATGGATTCTCCAACACAAAAGAATCCGTGGGCAGGAGCAAAGGAAATCGAAAAACCTGCTCCAGCACCAGCGGAAGATGAGCCGTTCTTGAAATCAAATGTGGAGGAAGAGCCAAAAGCAGACGCGTGGAACGTAAAGCAAGTTTCTCCAACGCAAAAAGAAATGAACTTCGACTGGGAAGCGAAAGCAGCTGAGAAGCAACAAGCGGAAGCAAAGAAGGAAGAAGAAGTGAAGCGTTACGTATTGGAAGACGATATGGAAGATGTTGAGTTGGAGTCGTCAGCGGCACCAGTGAAGCAAAACTTGTCGGCTGAAGAGCAACAACGTCGTTCACAAGAGCGTTTGGAGCGCATTCAACAATACACGCAAAAGTTGAAAAAAGCAGACGGAATTCAAGAGTTTGAAAACGAACCTGCTTATGTACGTAGAAACGTTCAATTGGATAAATCAGTCCCTAGTAATCAGGATAATTCAAGCCGTTTCAGCGTGAATAAAGATGAAAACGGAACATCATTGAACGGGAACAATTCATTTTTACACGATAACGTAGACTAATGGGATTAATGGAACAAATAAACGCCGACATCAAGAAAGCAATGTTGGCGAAGGAAAAAGACAAATTAGCAGCACTACGCGATATCAAATCGAAACTGCTACTCGAAGCTACTTCGGGTTCAGGAGAGGTGACAGAAGGAGTGGCAGCTAAGATTGTTATGAAGTTGCACAAGCAGCGAATGGACACGTACGAATTGTATAAAAAAGAAGGACGTGAAGATTTGGCTGCTGATGAGATGGCGCAAGCGAAAGTCATCGAAGCATACATGCCCAAAATGATGTCTGAGGACGAGATTAAAGCTGAAGTTGATGCAGCAATTGCACAAACGGGAGCTTCCGGTCCACAAGACATGGGTAAAGTAAT